>JAGNLV010000007.1 GCA_017999435.1 Candidatus Zixiibacteriota bacterium | reverse complement strand
ATGCAGAATGACCTTCTCAAGGTGCGGCTGCAGCGCAGCGAAGTAATGCTGAATAAGTCGCAACTCAGTAATAGATTGACGCTGGCCAGCATGGCCTTTTGCCAGTATCTCGGCCTGCCGCTCAATTCAGATTTGGTGCTGCGTGATTCGCTCGCAATTGATGGCCCGCCACAGCCGCTCAGAGTAGATCATTCGCGAGCCCTGACGGCACGAAGCGAGTACAAGCTGATCGAGTTATCGGTTGAGGCAGAAAAGTTGCAGACGAACCTAGTCAGGGGCGAGTACCTGCCACAAGTGGCCGTCGGCGCCAACTACCAGCGATTGAAGTTTGATGACGGTGACAGCCGATCGTTCGGCATGGTCTACGGCACGATCTCTGTGCCGATTTCCGACTGGTGGAGAGGGTCGCACGAACTCAGCAAGCGCAAGCAACAGCAGCGCATCGCCGAGAACAACTTTCGCGATAATGCCGAGCAACTCCTGCTCCAAATGGAGAAGTCCTGGCAAGACCTTACGGATGCGTACACGCAAGTACTGCTCGGCGAAGAAGCTCAGCGGCAGGCGGCAGAAAACATGAAGGTCAACCAAGATAGTTACGACAACGGACTGACACCGGTATCCGACTTACTCGAGGCGCGAGCGCTGCTGCAACAGGCACAGGATCAGGCAGTGGAAGCGAGGGCGCACTATCTGACGCAGCGCTCCCACTATCTGCAAGCGACGGGAAGGTTGCAGCACTAAGAGGGTGCCTATGGACAGCTCTGACACGGATAGACAGCCGGCAGAACCGGACTTCGACCATGAAGAGGCTGACCGGCGGATCAAGCCGGATCTGCGAGACCTGCGGTCGTTTGTGTCCGCCTACCAGGACTATTCGACCAAGGTACTTGTGCCACTGCGACGACGGCTGGGCGGTTTGTTTGGCGAGTGGAGTAGACCGGAATACTGGCACAAGGCGACCGGAGAGACAGGACAACCGGCGCCGACGCCAGTGCAACGGCTACGCGTCCGGGTAAAGCAGCCGAGCGCCGTGGTCAGAAAGGTTCTGGCAAAACCGAAGTATTACTCAAGCGGTTTTTGCAGCGACAGCTTTCGGTCGATGACCGATACCGTTGGCGCCCGAGTCGTCGTGTACTTTCTGTTCTCGCTGCCGCTCATCGATCGCGAAGTCCGGGAGTGCGGCTGGTTTGATATTGCGCCAGACCATCCTCCGCACGCCTATATGAGCGAGCGCACGCGGATTACGCTGGGGCTGGAGATGGCGAGCCAAACGAAAGCCAATGGGTACAATTCCATTCATTACGTCCTTCGCTTGCGGGACCGCGCGAATAAGGGAGAGGTACCGCCGTGGTTCGAATTGCAGGTGCGCACGCTCACGCAGGACCTCTGGGCCGAAATCGAACACGTGCTGGGATACAAGTATCACGCGGCGTCGCCCATGGCCCAGGGGCAGCTGCAGGTGATCGGGCGTATGCTCGGCACGATTGACGAGTATTTTGACCTCATGGCTGGAGAAATGGCGCGCCGGCGATCATTTGAACCCATCAATGACACGGCGCCGTTGACGGCCGTTAACTTACCGCAAGTGCTTGCCGCCTGCGGCCTGTCCTGTTCTCAGTACGATATCGAAGGAATCTTAAGAATGGCAGCGGGCTGTGGCACCGAGACGGTGCGCGACCTCAAAGAGGTACTGACTCCCGAGAGCGTGGCTCGGGTTACCGAGGCTGCCCGAGCCGCTGTAGGCAGAGACCCACTTGGGTCGGAGCTCGTCCCGGCATTGGTACTGCTCGGTCGCATGTCAAGTGCGGAGCGTGAGGCCATGCTGGCCCAGTGGGCCGAATTCGTGAGAATGTTCGGAGCTGCGGAGCAAGGATAGACACTTGCCCGTGTTTTTAGGTAAATGCGTGTACATACACGTATATAAGAAAGCAAGATCCCTATCTCGGGTCTGGCAAGGTGAAGGAGGCGGCATGACACAAGATTCCGTTTGTACGACATGCTATCAAGTCAAGTGATGTGTATTCAACAACAGGAAAGGAAGAAAAACATGAAACGGACATTGGTACTGCTGGGGCTAATCGTGACAATCGCCCTGCCGGGAATAAGCTTCGGTCAGATACCGAAGGTTGGGAATTTCGGCGTCGGATTAAACGGAGGCATACTGCTTCCTGTGTCCGGTGACGTTACAAGAGACAGCAGCTTCAACGACTATTTTAAGGTCGCCCCGGACCTCGGGGCGCACGTGTCCTTTGTCCCGATCCGGTACTTCACTCTGGAAGCAGGCTTTGACTATGCTTCCTTGAAGATGAAGGACGAGGTTCGTCCTAACGCGGGCCGTGAACCCTATTTCACGACACCGTACGTGTACCTCGACGGTAAGTGGAACCTGGGTGCGCTCATCAAGTCGGAAAAGAACATCGTCAATCCCTACTTGTTGGCTGGTGGCGGGGTGTATTTCTGGAAGGTCACCGATGACGGCGCCGGGGGCGATGCAGTCATACTTGGCAACGGCGAAGAGTTCAAGAAGACCAGCTTTGGCCTGCAGTTCGGCGCTGGCTCAGAGTTCTTCGTTGCTCCGAACATCTCCGTGTTTGCCGAAGGCAAATACCACCTGATTTTCGCCAAAGACGAAGAGAAGTTTGGCGAAGACTTCTCCAATCCCAGCGCAATCAGTGTGACGGGCGGACTGACATTCTACTTCCCAATCGGCGCCAAGTAAGACAAGGTAACCCCTCATTCACTGCCTGGCGCTTCTCAACCAGCGAGGGTGGCCTGAGCCACCCTCGCGCCCCTCTTGCTAGGAAGTGACCGACACGTTGCCGTACGTACTTGCGATCCAGCGGATCAGATTTTGGAGGACCGTACGAACACGAAAACGAGAATTCTGGAGGAAGCGTTTGGAGAAATTCTGGCTGTAGGATACAAACACGCGAACTTGGTGGCGATTGCTCAGAAAGCGGGGGTGACCAAAAGGGGGTTATTCTATTGCTTCAGGTCGAAAAGCGATCTTGTCGCCGGAGTGTTGGGCGCCATTGAAGCGAAGATTACTTCAGCCTCCGTTAGCGGCACTCCCAATGATCCGACCGTAACTTGCGGCCGTGTCTTTCCAAAATGGCAAGGGCCAAGTTCTCGGCGGTGGGTGGACACAGCTTTGATTCCCATGAGGCTTTCGAACGAAGTGCCGAAAAACCAGCGGGCAGTCCATAGGCAGATCGAGACAGTGGTTGGTATCGTCGCCGATAAACTTACGGCTGCATTCCAGGAGGCGCAGGCGGTGGAGCAACTGAACAGGCGAGTAAAGCCTGACGAACTGGCCGTACTCGTCTGTGCGGCCATGTTTGGAAGTATCACGATGTACGGTATGTTTCAAAGCCGCTCGCCGATGACCGCGCTGCGAAAGCCCTTAACTTGCTCACCATATGTTCGGCTGATGCAAGTCTGGGTATTGCCAAGAAATGAATGTATGCCAGCACGGCTGCGGTTGACGGTCAGCACGCTTATTGGCAGTGCACGTGATTACCGGACAACGCATCACAGCCCTTACATCCGTGGATACTTCCGTCTGTTGTGGCTACAAGAATGCTGCAAAAAAACGTCACAATTTGGTCACAATGACCCGTAAGTCCTTGACTCACAACGTTGGTTGGGGGTTCGATTCCCCCCACCTCCGAATTGCAGCCTTCATGCTGACGTCACAGGTGATGACCCAACGTACGTGAACGTCGCTGACGTCACGTTTCTGATTGCCTACGTGTTCCGCGGCGGCCCCGTCCCGGCGGCATGCCCGTGAGTTGGCAGTGAGATGCAGATATATAGGCTCGTGGCCTCGGTCACGGGCCTTCTCTTTGTGGACCGCGGCCGCTAACCGAGGTGCAAGCTGCACAGGACCGGTGCCGTGCGTTAGTCACGATCAAGGGTTCGTGCGTCTCGTCAAGCGCCCGACAACAACGAATCCATAGCCTGCGAACTACCACCCACGCCGCTCCTCCCCGCGGCGGTCACGCGTGAGCACCCCGCCTGTGCTGCCGGCTCGGCGCACAAACCGTGAGCGTTAGCCTTGACTAATTCGTTCACGTTGTTTATCATAAGACAGTTAGCGTAGGGTTTCACAACAGCAGCGGCGACAGTGCCGCCAAGGTAAGAGGCTGTGATGAAGTGCTTCTCCGTCGTCTTCATGCTCTGCCTGCTTCTTGCGGGCAATGTTCTTGCCGGCCAACCGCCAACCACACCCGCTCCTTCCGCCCGCAGCATCGGCGAGTTCCTCACCCCCGACGGCCGGTTCGACCTCGACGCCGCTCGGCGCTCCGGCTACGAAGGCCCGCTTGACATCGAAGGCGTTGAGTCACGGATCGACCCCGCCACCGGTGAGCTGAACTTCCAAGCTGCCTTTCCTGCTTCTTTCGCCGACCACCCCGATGACATCTACTGGGATAATAGCATATCACCATGCGTTCCCGGCGTAGATGAGAGTGTCCGTGCCCTCACCGTCTACGACGGCAAGCTGATCGCGGGGGGTGGTTTCCAGGCGGCTGGTTGTGAGATAGCCAACTTCATAGCCTCCTGGGACGGGAGTAGTTGGTCCCCCCTGGGGTCGGGGATGAATGACATTGTCAATGCCCTGACCGTCTACGACGGCAAGCTGATCGCGGGGGGCTATTTCTCCGCGGCCGGCGGCGTGGCGGCGAACTACATAGCCTCCTGGGATGGGATCAACTGGTCCCCCCTGGGGTCGGGGATGAATGGCTCTGTCTATGCCCTGACCGTCTACGACGGTAAGCTGATCGCGGGGGGCGTTTTCACGACGGCCGGCGGCGTGGCGGCGAACAGAGTAGCCTCCTGGGATGGGAGCAGTTGGTCCCCCCTGGGGTCGGGGATGGATCACTGGGTCTTTGCCCTGACCGTTTACGACGGCAAGCTGATCGCGGGGGGCGATTTCACCACGGCCGGCGGCGTGGCGGCGAGCAGAGTAGTCTCCTGGGATGGGAGCAGTTGGTCCCCCATGGGGTCGGGGATGAACGACGATGTCAATGCCCTGACCGTCTACGACGGCAAACTGATCGCGGGGGGCCGATTCACCACGGCCGGCGGCGTACTGGTGAACAGAGTAGCCTCCTGGGATGGGAGCAGTTGGTACCCCCTGGGGTCGGGGATGAATCCCGAAGTCCGGGCCCTGACCGTGTACGATGGCAAGCTGATCGCGGGGGGCTATTTCACCACGGCTGGCGGCGTGGCGGCGAACAACATAGCCTCCTGGGATGGGAGCAGTTGGTCCCCCCTGGGGTCGGGGATGAACAACTATGTCTATGCCCTGACCGCCTACGATGGCAAGCTGATAGCGGGGGGCTCTTTCACCACGGCTGGCGGCGTGGCGGCGAACAACATAGCCTCCTGGGATGGGAGCGGTTGGTCCCCCCTGGGGTCGGGGATGAACAACTATGTCTATGCCCTGACCGCCTACGATGGCAAGCTGATAGCGGGGGGCTGGTTCACCACGGCCGGCGGCGTGGCGGCGAACTACATAGCCTCCTGGGATGGGAGCAGTTGGTCCCCCCTGGGGTCGGGGATGAATGACTTTGTCTGGGCCCTGACCGTCTGCGACGGCAAGCTGATCGCGGGGGGCGCTTTCACCACGGCCGGCGACGTGGCGGCGAACTACGTTGCCTCCTGGGATGGGAGCAGTTGGTCGTCCCTGGGGTCGGGGATGAATGACGATGTCCGTGCCCTGACTGTGTACGACGGCAAGCTGATCGCGGGGGGCTCTTTCGCCACGGCCAGCGGCGTGGCGGCGTACAGAGTAGCCTGCTGGGATGGGAGCAGTTGGTCCCCCCTGGGGTCGGGGATGAGTAGCGATGTCCGTGCCCTGACCGTCTACGACGGCAAGCTGATCGCGGGGGGCTATTTCACCACGGCCGGTGGCGTAGCGGCGAACTACATAGCCTCCTGGGATAGGAGCAGTTGGTCCCCCCTGGGGTCGGGGATGAATAACACTGTCTGTGCCCTGACCGTCTACGACGGCAAGCTGATCGCGGGGGGATATTTCACCACGGCGGGCGGGACCACCGCCAACTACATTGCCTCCTGGGACGGTTCGGCGTGGTCCTCCTTCGGTTCGGGCATGAATGACTATGTCTGGGCCCTGACCGTGTACGACGGCAAGCTGATCGCGGGGGGCGATTTCTTCACGGCCGGCGGCGTGGCGGCGAACAGAGTAGCCTCCTGGGATGGGAGCAGTTGGTCCCCCCTGGGGTCGGGGATGAGTAGCTGGGTCAATGCCCTGACCGTCTACGATGGTCGCCTGATCGCTGGCGGCTCGTTCACAACCGCGGGCGGAAAGGTTTCGGCGTATCTCGCCGCGTGGACAAAGGGCCAGGACACTGACGGTGACGGCGTTCCCGACTACGCTGACAACTGCCCCTCTATTTCAAATGCTGACCAAACGAATAATGACAGTGACGCCTATGGCGCCGCCTGTGACTGCAATGACAATGACAGCACCGTCTACTCCGGCGCCACCGAACTTTGTGACGGACAAATCAATGATTGCAGCACTTCGACCCTCCCAGTTGGCGAACAGGATGCCGACGGTGACCACTTCATCCCTTGCACCGTTGACGCCGGTGGCTGGGATGGGGATCCGGCGATTATCGGCGGCAACGACTGCAACGATGCCGACCCCGCCATTAACCCACTCACCGTTTGGTACTACGACGCCGATGGTGACGGCCGAGGTGTGCATAGTGATTCACTCATCCAATGCGAACAACCCACGGATTATGTCCTGCTCGCGCCGGATAATTGCCCGGCAATTGCGAATCCCAGCCAAGAGGATACCGACACGGATGGCATTGGCGACGCTTGCGATGTCTGCCCTCATGATGCGGCCGACGATGCCGATGCAGACGGGTTCTGCGCCGACGTGGACAACTGCCCGACCGTGGCGAATCCCGATCAGGCGGACAGCAATGGCGACGGCATCGGCGATGCTTGCTGTTGCACTCTTCGTGGCGACTTCAACGACGACGGCTCCGTGAAGGTCTCCGATCTCACGGCCCTGATCAACTTCCTGTTCCGGGGCGGGGCCTCACCGGGCTGCCTTGACCACGGGGACACGAATGCGGACGGGTCGATCAAGGTGTCTGACTTGACCTTGCTGATCAACTACCTGTTCCGCGGCGGCCCGCCGCCGGCGGCCTGTCCGTGAGCCGAAGGGGGTGGAGTCGCATAACAAAGAGCACGATAGCAACTCCGGCAGGGCCGCAGAGGGACTACCTGCGTACGCTCGTACGCCAGTCGGTCATGCCGGCTTTCTGAAGGAGTGTGTCACATGAACTTGGCCCGGGGCGTTTGTTTTACTCTCGCTGCTCTGGCGGCGGTCGCATCCATGACCGCTGCGGGCACGCCACGAGTAATCAGCTATCAGGGCAGGGCCACCGACGGGACCGGCGCTCCGGTACCCGACGGCAGTTACCCTGCGCAGTTCCACCTCTATGACCACCCGACCGCAGGCACCGCCCGCTGGTCGGAAATCTACCCCATGGTCAGTACGAGCGGCGGATTGTTCACCTATCTTCTGGGCAGCAGCACGCCGATTCCGGACAGCCTTTTCGCCAGGTACGATTCCCTGTACTTGCAGGTGATCTTCAACGGCATCATTCTGTCGCCCCGGATGCCCGTCGCGTCAGCCGGCTATGCCCTGCGCGTGAATACCGTAGATGGGGCGTCAGGTGGAACGATCCGATTGGAGGACACCAGGGACACCGGACTGTCCGTTATCGGCACCGGATTGCATGCTCGGACAGGTGTACTCACGCGATTCGAGACGCAATCTGCGGGTGATGTCTCGTCAGTTCGCGCCACGATTATCAATCAGGGCAGCGGCACGGCCTACGGCGGAGCGTTTCTGGCGACGAGCGCCGGTCAGGGGCCCGCTCGGGGTGTGTACGGCGAGGGAAGAAGCAATGCCTTGATGTACAGCGCGAGAGGAATCGAGGGATATGCGGCGAATCCCGGCGGTGGATACGTTTATGCGGGCGTCTTCTGTGCCGACAGTCTGGGTGATGGCGACCATACGGGAGTAACGGCAAGTGCCTTCGGTGGTCCCGGCAGCACATGGACCGAGGGGGGCAGCTTCCTCGGATCAGGCAAGGTCGGCATGACATTCGGCCTGCGATGTGGCGGTTATGGTGAGAGCGGAACGGTCGTTGGCGGAGATTTCAGTGGTTACTGCAAGAGCGGCTCACAGCCGACCTACGGGATCCGAAGCACGGTCAACGCCGACGCGGCCCGCAGCGGATCCTCGTACGCCGGTTACTTCGACAACCATGTGCCCTCCGGCACCAATGCCTATGCCCTCTATGGGTATGCCTATGATCTCGCCAGCAGCGCCTCCAGCTTTGGCGTTGACGGTCTGACCGAACCTTCAGGGACCGGCTCCAGCGCAGGCGGTTACTTCAAGAGCGATTCCACCGGTACCGGGACCTCGTATGGCTGCCGGGGTGTCGCCAACGCGCGGGGAAGCGCCAGCGCCTATGGCGTAACCGGTGTCGGCTCCAACCAGTCAAGCGGGGCCGTTTACGGAGGCTATTTCAGCGCCGGCAGTTTCGGTACCGGCTCCAAATATGGAATCTACAGCACAGCTCCGACGAGCGGCTACGCCGGTTATTTCAGCGGCAACGTCTACGTCAGCGGCAATTTCGCGGTCAGCGGGACCAAGAGCGCCGCGGTGGAGGTAGCTCCCGAGCAATATCGGCTGGTCTACTCCCAGGAGTCACCGGAGTGCTGGTTTGAGGACTTTGGACGGGGTCAACTGAGCGGTGGCCGGACGCATATTGAACTAGATCCGCTGTTCCTTCAGACGGTCACCATCGACGAGAATCATCCCATGAATGTCTTCGTGCAGCTGAACGATCCTCGCTGTGCGGGAACGGCCGTCATCTGCGGCACCACGGGGTTTGATGTGGTGGAACTGATGAACGGGGCCGGCGATGCGAGCTTCACCTATCGGGTGGTCGCCAAGCGCCGCGGTTATGAGGACGTTCGCCTGGCCCGCATGACCACTGCCGACCCCGGCGAGACGGCGGCTCAGCAGGAGGCGGATCGCGCGGAAGATCAGGCGGTCGAACAGACGCTCCAAGAGGACGTAGCGACCCACAAGGCGCTTGCCGAAAGCCGGCGGGAGCGGGAAAGAGAAAAGGCCGAACCGGCAGCAGTCGGGCGACCCTGAAGAAGAGCGATCCAGAGATGCCGGCGTGGGTCGTTGTCTCGTCCACGACAGATACGGCGGCCATCGACCGGTGCGGGCTCCTGAACTGACACCTTTGATTAGCTGCGCCTCCCGTGCAGGCCGACGACCGGCGCCTTGCTGAGGCTGTTAAGACTTGCGTACGACGCCCCCCGGAAGCTGCAGTTTCAGCCACGGGCCCTCCCCTCGGGGAGACGGTCACTGTTTGAACTGCACCGAACATAGAACCCGTGTTCTCAAGACGTGGAAGCACACGATCAGCGCGCTTTCACGAGTGTAAGGAATCCATATGCAGCGACAACCACCCTCGTTTCTTCTCCCCGTCGCCCTGGCATGCCGTCCGGTTAGCCCGCTGAATGCCCCTGTGGCGCACAGGGAGGCCCGTAGGGCGACGATCTCTCTACATGCGACAAGTTGGGCGCATAGACACAATTCTACTTTCTTGCGCGATTTCTGTTGACACTGTATAGGCAAAGGCTATATTGTCGATAGAATAATCAGAGGCCCTTATGACCAAGACGACAGTGTTCTTCATTCGGATCGACCCCAAGGACAAGCGGATCATCGAACGTGCCGCCAAGATTGATCGGCGTACGGCATCCGACTTTGTCCGGCTTGCTGCGTTGGACCGTGCCGAGGAGTTGATCGCATCGAAGAAGCAGCGTGCGAGTGGCAAAAAGGGCATCTGATCATACGAGAAACCAACGTGGCTGGGAAATGTAAGGCATTGTGCACCCAGCTATTAGCTCAGTTGGTAGAGCAGTTGACTCTTCATCAGCGGGTCCGGGGTTCGAATCCCTGATGGCGCATTCTTCTTTGGGAGGCGCGGCCGCCCGTCGGTGCGCCCTCTCCCGCTCATTTGCGGTCGCCAGTGAGGGACTTGCCCAGATCCTTCAGCCGGTCGGCGGCCTCGGTTTTGATCGTCTCGACTCCCTGGTCTTTCAACTCCTCGAGATTTTTCCCGAATCCCTCCGGGAGCACGCCGCTTCCGGCGGCCAGCGCCTTGGTGATGAGCGATTTCACGATCGTCGCCGTCAGCCGGCCGACAGTGGCGCCATTGTCGCCGCCGATGTTGCGCAGGGAGAAGTCATCAAGCGTGAAAGATTTCTCCGAGTGCGCACCGAGCAGGCTGAGCGAGCCGTTGACGGTGATGTCGCGCAGGGCGATGAGGGCAATCCGGAAAGTGCGCGAATCCTCGGACGACGTAAGATCCAGCCGGTTGATGTTGTCCAGGAGAACCCGGTAGTTGCCCGAGCGGTCGATTTGCTCGAGGTTCAGGGTCACGCCTTCAATGATGAAAGAATCGACGACCACGTTCTTGTCCAAAACCGACCCGGCATCGACATCGAACATCATACGCCGCAGCGACAGGAAGCGTCCCTCGGCAAATCCCTCCGGATTGTCGACCGCGAAGTCGTTGAGTTCCAGGCTGCCGCCGCCGAGTTCGAGGGCAGCCGAGCCGAGCTCCGTGTCCACGCCGAGGGCGTATGCGGAACCGGCTTCAACCGCCTTCTCGACCAGCAGATTGCGCACAAAGTATGCGACGGCCGCCCCGACGGCGACGAGGACGATGACCGTAAGAACCAGTTTCTTCAGCATGGCGACTCCTCCGGCAAGGGTTAGGTTCGATCCCGGAGTTGGGCCGGGACCGTGCCGCATGATACGGCGGGGGCCGAGCGAATTCAACGCTCAATTGCGGACCCATTCCGCGGATCGGGCGGCAGGTTTTCGATTCCTTCCCTGCACGACTCAACCGTGAGAAGACTCTTTTGTGGTGTAAGCGGCTCCCTCCCGCCCAGGGATCGAACGAGGCCGTTGACAAATCCGGATTTGGAGGTATCATATATGTTGGCGGATCGGACCGACTCTCCTGACCGAGGGAATAACATGTGCAGGTATCTTCAGTTTCTCACAATCGCCTCGCTCACGCTGCCGTGGGGCAACACCGGGCTTTTGGCGGCGACCATTCATGTGCCGGGGGATCAGCCGACCATCCAGGCGGGGATCGATGCCGCGCAGGAAGGGGACACCGTGCTGGTGGCGCCCGGCCGATATCCGGTGAATCTCAGAATCGCCAACGCCGACGTCTGTCTGACCGGTTTCGGCGGACCCCGGCTGTGCTTTCTTGAGCCGGACAGCGGTGCGTTGCCGATTATCGATATCAGCACCGGCGACAGCATGGAGACGGTGGTGACGGGATTCACGATCCGCAAGGCGGCACAGAACGCGGCGATCCGTGTCGACGCAACCTCGCCGGTCATCAGCGGCAATATCTTCACCGATAACGGAGGCGGAAGGCTGGGCAACAACTCGGTGATCTATACTACGGACGGCTCGGCGCCGCTCATACAGCGGAATGTCTTTCACGGCAACGACAGCGCGTACTGCGTCGTCTGGGCGGGTTACGGCAACCCCGCGACGATCATCAACAATACCATTGCCGGGGGCCGGCTGGGCGTGTATCTCTATGGGCCCGGTGCGGTGCTGATGAACAATATCATCACGGCCTGCCAGATCGGTGTCTCGATCGGAGCGCCGGCCGGCGGCTACAACGATATCTGGGGCAACGGCGTCAACGGCCCGCTGCTGCCTACCGACATCTCGGCCGATCCCCATTTCGCGGGGGCGTCGGCCGCGGATTTCTCGCTTCTCCCCGGTTCCCCGTGTGTTGATGCGGGTATCGGCGCTCAGGCCTACAACGATCCCGATGGAACTCGGAACGACATCGGCGCGATTATTCTTGACCAGACCTGTCCAACGGCCAACGGCATGGCCCTGAGCGGATCGGATGCGGCCCACGTGCTTGTGGATGCCCCGATCTTTGCCTGGCGATACTACGACACGACGCTCCCGGAGCAGAATGGGTACCAGGTCCAGGTGGGAACGGACATGGACTGGACGACAGCAGAGCAGTGGGATTCGGGACCGGTTGTGTCTGCAGACCAATCGTGCATCTATGGCGGCGCTCCGCTTGCCGACGGTGAGCTGTATTTCTGGCGTCTGCGGGTCGACAACGGCGAAGTGTCGAGCGCCTGGAAAGAGGCGGCGTTCCAGATGAACTCGTTGCCGGCGGCCCCGACGCCGGAGTTCCCGGTCGACATGGAACCCGTCAGCAGCGAGGGCGTCTATCTCTCGGTGGTCAATGCGACCGATGCGGAGAACGACGCGCGGGTGTATGAGTTCGAGATCTTCGCTGATCCGCCGGAGATCACGCCGGTGGCCAGCCGCGCGGGTGTGGCCGAAGGGACAGGGCTAACCTCGTCGGGAGTCTTCGAGGGCCTGACGACCGGTTCCCCGTACTGGTGGCGGGCGCGGTGCTTCGACGGATTCGAGAATTCGCCATGGTCGCCGATGGAGACTTTTGTGATCAGGGCACCGGGGGTAATCCACGTGCCGGGGGACCAGCCGACAATCCAGGCGGGGATCGATGCCGCGCAGGAAGGGGACACCGTGCTGGTGGCGCCCGGAATTTATGCGGGCGAGGGCAACCGCGATCTTGATTTTCACGGCGTCAATCTCGTGCTGTGTTCCGACGGAATAGGGCAGGCGACCATCGATTGCGGCGGCAGCCCGGGCGAGCCGCACCGGGCGGTGTACCTGGGGAGTGATGAGGACACGTCGTCGATCATCGAAGGATTCATCATCACCGGGGCCGCGACACCCGGCTATTTCGAGGGGGCGATAACCTTCCACAATGCGGGCGGAACGGTGCGGAACTGCCTGATCATCGGCAACGACTGCCGCGGCGTGGCGGCATCATCGACGTCGCCCAACTACTTCCGATACCGCGTGCTCGTCGAGGGCTGCACTCTTCAAAACAATTGGCACGGCATAGAGAGCATCGCCAACGGCGCCATCTCGCATTGCCAGATTCTCTATAATGATTCCGTTGGAATCCACCTGGTATCCATGGACACCATCACCGTCACCAACTGCCTGATTGTCGGCAACGGGCAGGAGGGGATTTTCACGGAGACCGGGCGTTGGGGGAATTACGCCATTGCGAACAACACGATTGTCCTCAACGGCACCGGGTTTCGCTTCTACTACGAGCCGCCGAAGCTGGATGCACCCGGGCTTGCGGAGATAAACCCGTCGCTGATAACCGCGAACCTGCTGGCCGCAAACACGGGCAACGGTCTCCAATCCGATGGCATGGGCCTTGTCGGCGTGCTGGTTGGGTGCAATAATGCGTACGGCAACGGCGGGGAGGATTTCGCGGTGTACGGCGCGCAGCCGCAGCCGGGCGACACGCTGGGCAACATTTCCGAAGACCCGCAGTTCTGCGATCTGGACACAGCCTACTCGGTAAACCTGCAGTCGCCCTGTTTGCCGGCGAACAACTCGTGCGGGGTTCTGATCGGGGCGTTCGGGTCCGGGTGCGGATTCCTCTGCGGCGATGTCAACGGCGACGGGTCCGGGCCGGCGGCCCCGGATCTGACGTACCTGATCGCGCACCTGTTTCGGGGCGGTCCCGCCCCGGCGCCGGAGCCGGCCGACGTCGATAATGACGGCAATCTTGACGTGGCCGACCTGACAGTCCTGGTGGACTACCTGTTTCGCGGCGGGCCCCCGCCGGTGTGCGATTAGGAGGGGCCCTCGCGGCCGGTCGCTTGGCCCGCCGGGGGGGCCGGCCGGCGGCGTAATTTTCGGGCCCTGAGGCCCGGCGCCCGCGGAATGCGCTTCCCTGAAACTCCCTCATCTTGTACATTGAGGATTAGTCCGACCCATATAATGCGAAGTCGCGCAGTGAGGGTGCTGCCGTGACCGAGGGCGACAACAGCGGCCGAGGGCAAGCCTCCGGCCATCATGTCGGCAAGAACCGCATCCGTTCGGTGGATGTGATGCGGGGGACGGCCATGGTGCTGGTGATCGTGCAGCACTGCTACCAGGTCGTGGATCCCCGCCAAGCGTCGGCGGTGCTGGATGCGCTGGTCTATCTGCCGACGCGGATGGCGTCGGTGGGGTTCATGGCCGTCTCCGGCATGATGATCAGCTTCTTCCTGAATACGAAGGGGGACCCGGTGGGAGTGCAGCAGCGGTTCGCGCGCCGGGCGCTCCTGCTCGTGCTGGCCGCACACCCGGCGATCCATCTGGCGCGGCTGTTCTATTATGGCCCCCCCTACTTCGCATCCTTCCTCCACCATTTTCGATACGATTTCCAGATCACCGACACCATTGCGGTCGCGCTGGTGTTGGCGCCGCCGGCGATCCGCTGGGCCGGGATGGCGGCGCGGGGGGCGATCGCGGTCGGGCTGCTGGCGGCGGCGCCGGTCGCGCTCATCTGGTACCAGCCCTCGGGACCGTTCGGCCATATGCTCAAGGCGGTGCTGTTTGGCGGGGAGCTGGGGTCGGGGGGGATCGGGTTTGCCTGGCCGCTGGCCCCCTGGGTCGGGATCTTTCTCCTTGGGTCGCTGGTGGGGCAGATGCTTGCCCGAATGCGGACGGGGGGGATGACGGCCGACGAGTTGGCCGGGAGGCTGCGACGGGCGGGGCTGTGGCTGATGGCGCTCGGGCTGGTCTTGAACGGCGCTTACAAGGTTTTCCAGCTGGCCGGGGGCGCACTGGACCCGCGCGTGTTTGACGCCGTCTATCCGTCGCGCACCACCTCCCTGCTGCCGATCTACCTGGCCGTGCTCCTGTGGATATTCTCTTTCTACGTCACCGTGATCGACGGCCGGGGGCGTTATGGCCGGGCGGCCTGGGCGCTGTCCGTGTTCGGGAGAACCTCGCTGTTCACCTATGTGACGCAGTTTGTCTTCGCCCATTCCGTGCCCGGGTTGCTGGGGGTGCGGTGGCGGATCGGCGCCGAGGGATTCGTGCTGCTGTTAGCGTTCGCGCTGCCCGCTTCGTGGGCGCTCTCGTATGCATACGGGCGGTGGCGCGGGTGGATTGCGCCCCATGACTATGCGCTGCTTCGCGGAACCACGGCACCGCGAGGCGCCGTATGAACCGTGCGGCCGGCTCACGGCGGAACCGGGCGGGTGCCGGAAAAGCCTGGCCTGGCGCGCTCGCGGCGTGGGCCACGGTGTCCCTGGCAGCCGATCGGCTCTGGGCGGAGGGGACCGCCGAGGCGGCGAGAGTTTACAACGTGGCCGACTCGCGCGGAATGGAGGCGGGCCCGTCCAAGTGGATCGCCGACGTATACAACACCAGCTCCTGGCAGTACGCCGTCCTGGTCGTGGCGGTCATGGCGCTCATGGGCCTCCTCCTGGGCTACGGCACCGACCGCCTCCTCCGGCTGCTGCGTCTCAACCTCGGTCCTCTCGACCATCACGAGTAGCGGCGGGGGGGAACACGGGCATGGATATGCTGACCATCTACCTGCCGATCGCCGGGACGGAAATGAACGCTCTGCTCCTGCTGCTCATCGGGGCAACGGTGGGGGTGTGCGGGGGATTTTTCGGCATCGGCGGCGCGTGGATTGTCACGCCCGCTCTGAACATCTTCGGTTTCCCCATGCCCTACGCGATCGGCACCGACCTTGCGCACATGGGGGGGAAATCGATCGTCGCCACGATCCGCCACAGCAAATTCGGCAATGTCGACATGCGGCTGGCGGTGGCGATGATGGTGGGCACGATGGCGGGCATCGAGCTGGGAGCGAAACTGGTGATGGCTCTGGAGCGGCACGGCCTGGCGGAATCGATGATTCGGACGATCTACATCGTCTTTCTATTCCTCATCGGGAGCTACGTGCTGTACGATTACCGGAGACACGCTCGGCGGCAGGCGGCATCGCCGGGTGATCGGGCGGCGCCGGTGCGGGCGACGCTGGCGCAGCGGCTCCAGCGGATCAACCTTCCGCCGATGGTCACTTTCACGACCTCGCGCATCCGGTGCTCGCTCTGGCTGCCGGTCCTCGTCGGTCTCGTCACCGGCGCAGTCGCCAGCGTGCTGGGAGTGGGCGGCGGATTCATCCGCATGCCCGCGCTCATCTACCTGGTCGGCTGTCCGACGCTGGTGGCGGTGGGGACGGATCTGTTTGAGGTGATGGTCACCGGGGCCTACGGCGGGTTCACGTACGGTCTCAAGGGGCGGGTCGATCTGCTGGCGGCGATGTGGATGCTGGCGGGGGCGGCGGTGGGCGCGCAGATCGGCGCGGTGGCGGTGAAGTATGTGCGGGGCTATTCGATCCGGCTGTTGTTCGCCGTCACCATCTTCATTGCCTGGGCCTCGGTCCTCCTGAAACAAGTCCGCCTGCAACTGCTGTCGTCGGTTCTGATCCTCGCGGCGGGAATTGCGATCAGCGGCGTGATCGTGGCGTTGCTCGTGCAGGGGATGCTGCGGGAGCGGACGGAGGCCCGGCGGGCGGCGGGGGGGAAGACGCCATGAAGAGGCGCCTGATCCTGGGGGCAGCCGCGGCTCTGCTGCTCGCGTCCGCCGCCCCATCGTGCGGCGACGCCCCGTCCGTCGTGCAGGGGGCTGTGGTCAGCTATGATCCCTCTTCCGGGATCGTGGTCCTGTCCGATGAACGGGCGGCGGGGAGGACGGTGGCGCTCGACCTGACCGGGGCCGAGAAAGGCTCCGATCCGGCGCCGGGGGACACCGTACGGATCGCCTACCGCGCGACCGATCTCCGCGCCCTGCGCGTCATGAATGTCAGCCGTCGGTTCAGGTAGGCGCAGCCGGCAGGGGCCGCGCTCATCCCGACCAGCCGGCGAGGCGGGCCAACAGCCACCAAAACGCCTGGCCCTTGCGGTAACAATTGAAGCAGTGGGAGTGGGCGCAACTGCAGCTCTCGCACGAATGCGTGGCGCACCAGTCCGCGCACCAGTTGCAGGCGTCGGTTTCATCCGGGTAGTAAGCGCCATCGGGATCGTAGCTTTCGATGTCGGCAAAGTCGAAGAGGGTCTTTCCGTGCTCGACGCAGTAGGCCCGGATCTGGTTATTGCGCGCATAGAGGTTCCCGGCGGGGCCGGTGCCGTCGAGATGGCCGGTCATGTAGATGAAGTCCACGTCGGGGTAATCGGTTTCGAGGTCGGACCAGGCGGTCAGGTAGGCGTTGATGCCGGCTTCCGTATTTTCGGACACGCCGCCGCACCACGACCAGATCACCACATTCGTTTCCGGGTGACCGTTGAGGTAGTTTCTGATTTCGGCGGTCCAGGTGGTGTCGCCGACCACCCCGAGGTCATCGCCGTACTCGGTGATGGCCGGCCGGAGGTAGGCGGAACTCATCCCTGCCAGCAGATCCATGCCGGTGAGCAACTGGGAGCCGTGCGAGGTGTGGCCGAAGTAAATGGTGAGGCTGTCGCGGATTCGGTCGAGGATCGCGCCGGGAATCTGCGCCGCCCGCTCGGGCGCGCGGTGGTCGGCGATGATCGCTGTCTGCTCGCCCGGTTCGCTGACCGTGATCGTCACGATCTCCTGGTCGGTGAGGGCGCCGTCGGAAGCGATGAACGTCACCTGGTGGGTTCCGGCCTGCGCGAGCGTGGGGGTCCAGGCGAAGTCGCCGGCGCCGGTGGCGTGGTCGGTGAACGATGCGCCCTCAGGGAGGTCGACGGCCGACAGTGCGGGGATTTGGCCGTCCGGGTCGGTGGCGGTGACGGTGAAGGCGAGCGGGACGTCTGTCGTCGTGCTCCGGGGGCCGATGGCGGCCAGGACCGGGCTTCCGGGCTCCGGGTTATCCGTGCTTTTATAGTCATCGGAGCATTCCACGGCGAGTGCGACCGCCGCCATGAGGAAGGCGGCCCGAAGGGCGGGGGCGGGGATGGCTCTCATATCGGCCTCTTGTGTAGAATGAAAGATTGCACCAGAGTATCTACATTCCCCGGGGGCCGTTGGCAACTAAAAACCGGACGCTGGGCGGTCGGGCGGGGAGCGCGAATCGGCAGGAAACCGGCCGGGCGGAAGGGTGTACTATATTGGAAAGAACCGTGAGGCGGGAAGGCGGCCTCACCAGTGTAAAGGAGTGCCAAGGTTATGATTCGGGGCAAGTATTTGACGCCGATGCTGGTTGTCATCGGGCTGCTTGTTGCCGGCGGAATCATCACGGAGTACTTCGACTACCCCAATTCCGTCCAAGCGCAGAACCAGCGGCAGGCGGCCGGCCCGGCCGACCGGCCGATACAATCGCTGCGCGACCTCGGGAACGCGTTTGTCGAGATCGCCGACGAGGTGCGGCCATCGGTCGTGACCGTCTTCTCTGAGCGCGTCCTTCGGATGCGCAACCCCTTCTACAACAGCCCCTTCGGAGGCTTTTTCGATCAGTTCTTCGGCACGCCGGGGCGGCAGGCGCCGGAACAGGAGTACCGGCAGACCGGGCTCGGCTCCGGAGTGATCATCAGCGAGGACGGCTACATTGTCACTAATAACCATGTCGTCCAGGACGCCGACACCATCTATGTGCAGACATCGGACGGGCAGCGGCAGACGGCGAAAGTGATCGGGACCGATCCCCGCACCGACATTGCCGTGCTGCGCATCGACGCCAACGGCCTTCGAGCCATCCGCCTCGGCAACAGCGACGATATCAGGGTCGGCGAGTGGGTGGTCGCGGTCGGCAGTCCGCTCTCGCCCAATCTGGCGCAGACGGTAACGCAGGGGATTGTCAGCGCCAAAGGGCGGTCCAACGTCGGGCTGGCCGACTACGAGGACTTCATCCAGACCGACGCAGCCATCAATCCGGGCAATTCGGGCGGGCCGCTGGTGAATCTCGACGGGGAGTTGATTGGGATCAACACGGCGATCGCCTCTCAGAGCGGCGGGTACCAGGGGATCGGTTTCGCGGTGCCCGTGAACATGGTGAAGTACGTGATGGAGTCGCTCATTCAGGAAGGGCACGTGGTCCGCGGCTGGCTGGGGGTGTCGATCTCGGACATCTCGCCGGCGATGAGCCGCACCCTCGGCCTGGAGAGCACCCAGGGGGCGCTCGTGCAGGAGGTGGTGAAGGGAAGTCCGGCCGAGGATGCGGGTCTGAAGGAAGGGGATGTGATCCTCGCGATCGACGGTCAGACGGTCCAGAATTCCACGGAGTTGCGCAACCGGATCGCCGAAATTCGCCCGGGGACCCGGGCCAGCCTGACTGTGTTCCATGAGGGCGCGAAAAACCAGGTGTGGGTCAAGCTGGTGGAGATGACGGCCGAGGCGGCCGCGGCCGGGGGGCCCGGATCATCGCTGGACGAGACCCTCGGTTTCCAGGTGGCCGAGTTGACCCGAGATCTGGCGCGCGAGTACGGAGTGGAAGGCGGGGCCGGCGGCGCCGTCGTGATCGCCGTGGATTCCGAGAGCTCCGCGTACCAGGCGGGGCTGCGCGAAGGGGACGTGGTTCGGGCGGTCAATCGGCGGCAGGTGCGATCGGTCGATGAGCTCCGGAGCCTGTTGTCGGGGGTTGGAAAGGGGGACGACGTCCTGCTGCGCGTCCAGCGCCAGGACCGTTACTTCTTCATCGCTTTCACCCTTTAACAGAGTGGCAGGGACAGGAGTTTGACCGGGCGGCCGGGCGGGCCGCCCGGTTTCTTTTGGCCCGAATCAGAAGCTCATGTTGAATTTGAAGCTGAAGCGGTCGCTCTCGTGGGCCGAGACCCGCCAGGTGAAGAGCAGCTCCACCAAGAGGGGCAGGCGGGAAATGCCGAAGCCGATTTCGGAATACCAGTCCGGCGCGCTTTTGGGCGGGTCCGGCGCACCGGCGAAGGCAGCGGGGAAGCTGGCGCGGGTGGCGGCGCGGATATCGGTCCAGAACGATCCGCCGTAAACCGCCAGACCGAACGGCAACTCCTCCAGCAGGGGCAGGCCGAGGCGCCGGAAGAGCGTGCCTCCGAAATCATGCTCGAGGTAGAATGCGGCGACGCGGTCGCCGGTGACGTTGAAATCGCTGAGCGTTTTGAACTCGAGGAACGGCTCGTACGGGTTCTCCAGCGAGACCGTGAAAAAGCGCTGGGGCGGCAGGGCGTAGTCCGAGCCGCCGGCATACGCGCGGAGCGACGTGAATCCCCAGCCGGCCAGCGACTGCACCCGCACCAGCGAGAGCGCGTACCGGCGGAAGTGAAAATCGGTGGCGATCAGATCCGGATCGGCGGCTTCGAACTCGAGCCGCACCGACGTGTAGGGGTACGCCATGACCTGTTGCTCCCGGCCCTTGAAACGAACCAGCGGCCGGGAGTCGTAAGCGAGGCCGGCGGAGAGGGCGCGCAGACGGCCGTCGGCGATCACCGGGTTGGAGCGGTAAGCGCGGTCGATGCCGGTCAGGCTGTATTCGGTGGTGTTGCCGACTGTCGACTGCCGGAAGTCGCGGTAGCCGAGTGTGGCGGAGGTGTGCGGGAGGATGCGCAGCGACAGCCCGAGGTCAAAACCTTTCTCAAGGTAATAGTCGATGGGGTCGTACTTGAAGAACAGGTTGGCGAAAGTGGGGTTGAGGGCCTGGTCGCCGTAGATGTTGGGCCGGGCGACGATTTCATCGCGGTAGCCGATGGCCGCTTTCAACTGCGTCGGCTCGTGGAGCAGCACCTGCAGCCGGTAATGGTGCTGCCAGCAGTCGGCGTCGAAGGCGCGGCCGGTTTTGAGGGACAATTCGGAGCGGGGAACGAGTTTGGTCAGATTGGCGCCCGCGCCGAGGTAGGGTCCCTCGACCCGGTTGAAGTGGAAGAACTTGTGGGCGGACTGCGCCATGGTGCCCGCCGCCGCGAGCATGACGCCGTACCCCAGGGCCCGCCGCGGCGTGAGGGGACGGTGCTTCAGCGAGTCGAGGTACCGGTAGCCCGTCTGCTCACTCTCGGTCAGGGGCAGGAGGGCGCCCTGCTCCCAGGCGGCCGAGTCGAGGTCGTCGGCCTCCGGCGCCACCTCGAGAACGTAGCGGTCGAAGCGCTCCTCGGGGATGCCCTGGTTGATCACGAGGCGGTTGAGCAGGCCGGTGTAGGCGAAGCGGAGGTCGGGAATGAGCGGGAGCGGCGACTGGAAATCGCCGTCGAACCGGATCTCAACCGGCATCCAGATGTCATTGTCGAAGCGGGACATGCGCTGGGTGAAGCGAAGATCCTTCAGGTACGGCGAGTCGAAGCCCTTGTTCAGGCCGAGGTCGACGCCGGCGACGGCGTAGACCGAATCGACGATCAGAATCCGGCCGGCGAAGAGAGCGTGGGCATCGGTGCGGGGTTCGACCTCCAGGAGAAACGCCGGCGCGCCGTCGACCAGCACCGTATCCAGCAGGTAATAATTGTAGTAGTCGAGAGCGTCGGAGGCGGTGGGGGAAACGACCGGCTGCCCGAGGTCGATGCGGTTGGCGTTGAAGTTGAAGATCTCGCCGATCGTGATGATATTCACTTCGGCGGGGATGTTCGCGGACTGGCGCCGGGCGGTGATGATCTCCTTGTAGCGGTCGGGTTGCCGGAACCAACCCTCGAGCTGGCTTTCGATGATCGCGAAATACTCGGCAGGCCCGTCGTCAGTGAGCCGGCGCACCGCGAGTTTCGTGTAGCCCTCGAATCGGTAGTCCCTGATCCGGGCGAGCAGCTCCTCTTTGTGCCGGATCGCCTCGACGATAATCTCCTGCGCGGGGTCGTAGGCCCGGGAGTAGACACGCGTGCCGGGGACGTCGATCAGGCAGGAGGCGAGGAGGATGTCCCGGGACGAGGTCGAGTCGCTCAGGGCGACGTCGCAGGCCGCCGGGAAATAGGCGATGTGGGTGAAGCGCAGGCGATGGGTTCCGGGGTCGAGCCGGAGACGGTAGTAGCCGTCCTCGTTGGAGAACATCACCCGGTCCTCATGCTCGACGCGGATTGTGACCCGCGGGATAGGCTCGTGGGTGGCCGAGTCGCAGATAGTTCCCTCGATTATCGCCGCGGCGGCGGTGCGAGGGGCGCCGAGGACGAGCGCGACCGCGGCGGGGAGCAGCGCGAACCGGACCCGCCGGAAAAGACAGGCGGCGCGCGTGGTGCACTCCCGATATACCGGTTGCGGCGCGTACACGGTGGCCAAAATAGCGACCGGGGAGAAAAAAGTCAAGTTTCGCGGCCGCGGATATTGACAACGGAGTCGGAATACCGTAATAAGGTGGACAAGTTTGCTCGATTTAACGGCGTTCCCGGCCGCGAAGCGCGGAACTTTCGGCGGGGGTGCGCGGTTGCAGAGCGCGAGCCGCGGGGAAGGTCCCGCCGGCGGAGAGAAACAGGCCGATGAAAGCGACGCTCGCACATTACTTTCAATTGACCAAACCGTCGATCATGCTGCTGGTGGTGTTCACGGGGACGGCTTCGCTCGTGATCGAGGGGAGTCTGCTCGACCGGCCGGGGCGGTTCCTGCTCGTGCTGCTCGGCCTGTACCTGGCGGGCGGCTCGGCCAACGCCCTCAACCAGTATTTCGAGCGGAACATCGATGCGCAGATGAAGCGGACAAGCGGGCGGCGGCCGCTGCCGCGCAAGCAGATCAGCCCGGCCGGGGCGCTGGTTTTCTCGGTGGCGATCGGCGTGCTCGGCGTGGCCGTCTTCGCACTCTTCTTCAACCTGCTCACGGCCGCGCTGGCGCTGGCGACCATCCTGTTCTACAGCCTCTTCTACACGCTGTACCTGAAGCCGACGACGCCGCAGAACATCGTGATCGGCGGAATCGCCGGGGCCATGGCGCCGGTGGGGGCGTGGACGGCGGCGACGGGAGCGATGGCGGTTGCGCCGTGGATCATGTTCGCGATCGTCTTCCTCTGGACGCCGCCGCACTTCTGGGCGCTGGCTCTCTACTGCAAGGACGACTACGAGAAGGTCGATCTGCCGATGCTGCCCCTGGTGAAGGGGGATCGGGCGACGGTCGACCGGATTTTCGCGTACACGCTGGCAGTGGTGGGGGCGAGCCTGGTGCTGATCGCGTTCACGGCCGGGTGGTTCTACTTCGCCGTGGCCGCGCTTCTGGGCGGGCAGTTCATCCGCCGGGCGGCCCGCGTGCGCCGGGAGCAGTCGGTCGCCGGATACCGGTCGCTGTTCGGCTACTCGATCGTGTACCTGTTTAGCCTTTTCGGGGCGATGATGGCGGACGGCGTGCTGCAGCGCTGGCTGTAGGCGCGGGTGCGGCAGAGGTTCCCGCATGCGGACCGATCGGTCCGCATTTGCGTTGGCTAAGGTTCGTTGGGCCAGGGAGGTTCGTCGGTACAAAGTCGGCGCGGCCGCCGCGCCGGAGAGACTCCGGCCGGCCGGGGGCGGCGGTTGCGATAAATGGACTATTTTGTTCTTCGATAGCGTCTTTTTGTGTTGACAGCGGGCCGACGGAGGCGTATCGTTGCGGACTGTCGGCTGTACATGATTGGGATGGAACCGGGCGGATTCGTTGCGCGCCCCGAACCGCGCCCGCGCGCGCGAGGATCCCTCGATCGGCGCAGAGATAATTGGTTTTGGCTCAGATCTTTCCAGTCTGGACAAATCGTTTGCCCCTGCTGCTGGCGGCGGCGGCGATCGTGATCGGCGCGGCCGCGGTCCTCGGCGTCTGGTACTACGGGTCCCCCCGCTACACCGACGTCGGGTACCGGCCGGTTCAGCCCGTGGCCTACAGCCACAAGCTGCACGCCGGGGATCTCGGAATCGACTGCCGCTACTGCCACACGGCGGTGGAGCAGTCGCGATACGCGACGGTTCCGCCGACGCAGACGTGCATGAACTGCCACAAGCTGATTCTGCCGGAGAGCCAGAAGCTGCTGCCGGTGCGGGAGAGTTTCGCGACCGGCCGCCCGATCGAGTGGGTGCGGATCCACAAGATGCCCGACTACGCCTATTTCGACCACGCCCGGCACGTGCAGAGCGGCGTCGGGTGTTTCAGCTGCCACGGCAACGTGGCGCAGATGGAAGTTGTCGAGCAGGTCCAGCCGCTCAGCATGAGCTGGTGTCTGAGCTGCCACCGGAACCCGGCGCCGCACCTTCGCCCGCTCGATCAGATTACGAATATGACCTGGGCGCCCGCGCCCGACCACGCCGACTGGGCGGAGCGCTTCATGCAGGAACACCACATTCGGCCGTCGGAGGATTGCTGGACATGTCATCGCTGAAGGACGACCGGTCCCTGACGGGCAGGCAGTACTGGCGCAGTCTCGACCAGTTGACGGGGACGCCGGAGTTCGAGGAGTGGCTGCACCGCGAGTTTCCCCAGGGAGCCTCCGAGTGGGCCAATGCCTGGAGCCGGCGGAGTTTCCTCACCCTCATGGGAGCCTCGCTGGCGCTCGCCGGCCTCTCCGGCTGCCGCCGGCCCGAGGAGAAGATCGTTCCCTACGTCCAGCCCCCCGAGGACCTTGTCCCCGGCATCCCGGTCACCTACGCGACCACGATGCCGTGGGGGACCTCGGCCTACGGGATCCTCGTGGAGTCGCACGAGGGGCGGCCGACCAAGATCGAGGGCAACCCGCTGCATCCATCGACGCGCGGGGCGGCCAACGCCGCGATCCAGGCGTCCATTCTCGACTTCTACGATCCCGATCGCTCCGCCGCCTTTGTGCGCGAGGGGGTCAACACCGACTGGGGCGCTTTCGTGACGTTCTGGCGCGAGCAGTTCCTCGCTTTCCAGGCCGGCGGCGGGCGCGGGCTGGCGGTGCTCGCGGAGCCGTCGTCATCGCCGACGATCGCGCGGTTGCGACGGGCGTTTCAGCAGCGGTTCCCCAACGCCCGCTGGATCGCCTGGGCGCCGGTGGCCGACGAGCGGCGGCAGGAGGCGCTCCGGATCGCCTTCGGGCGCGACCTCCAGCCCGTCTTCCACTACGACCGGGCGAAGGTGATCCTCTCCCTCGACAGCGATTTCCTGCTGACCGAAGATGAGATGGTGGCGGCGACGCACGGGTTTGCCGCCGGGCGGCGGACGACCTCCGAGAAAGACCGGATGAACCGTCTGTATGCGGTGGAGGGGTTGCTGTCGGTCACGGGCGCCAACGCCGACCACCGGCTGCGCCTGCGTGCGCGCGAGGTCGGCTCGTTTGCGCTCGCCCTGGCGGCCGAACTGGCCCGGCAGGGACTGCCCCTCGAGATGCTCGGCGGGGCGAAAATCCCGCAGCTCTCCGGTGCGGCGGCGCAGTGGCTGGCCCCGTTGGCCGGTGATCTTTTGCGGGCGCGCGGGGAGAGCCTGGTGGTGGTCGGGCGCAGGCAGCCTTCGGCGGTGCACGCGCTGGCGGCAGCGCTCAACGAGGCCCTCGGCAACACGGGCCGCACCATTACGTATGTGGACAATCCGGACGTTGCCCGCTCCGACAGCCCCGGGCTGGCGGAGCTCGTGAAGGGGATGGCTTCCGGCGAGATCCAGGCGCTCGTGATGCTCGGCGGCAACCCGGCCTACAACGCCCCGGCCGACCTCGAATTCCGCGCAGCCCTCGCCAAGGTGCCGACCACCGTGCATCTGAGCACGCACCGCGACGAAACTTCGCAGGCGGCCCTGTGGCATCTGCCGCGCGCGCACTACCTGGAGGCCTGGGGGGACGCGCGGGCGGTCGACGGCACGCTGAGTCTCGTCCAGCCGCTCATCGAGCCGCTGTACGGAGGAAAGAGCGACAGCGAAGTGCTCGCACTTCTGGCCGGGGGAGATGACGCCCGCGGGTACGACCTCGTGCGCGAGACCTGGCGCGGGCTGATCGCCGGCGATTTTGAAAACGGCTGGCGGCAGACTCTCCACGACGGCATCCTGCCCGGGCAGACGGCGGCGGCGGTCGCGGCCACGGTGCGGCCGGGTGAAATCGCGGCCGCGATCAAGGCGCACCAGTGGGAGGTCGCTTCGGCCGACGCCCGCGGCCTCGAAGGGATCTTTCATCCCTGTTACACCACCGGCGACGGCCGCCAGGCCAACAACGGCTGGCTCCAGGAACTCCCCGATCCGATCACCAAACTTGCCTGGGATAACGTCGCGACCCTGAGCCCGAAGACGGCCGAGGAACTGGGGGTCAAGAACGAAGATTTGGTCAGGGTGGCGGTGAACGGGCGGGAGCTGACGCTCCCGGTTTGGATCGTGCCCGGACAGGCCGACTACTGCGTCGGGCTGGCGCTCGGGTACGGCCGCGAGGCGGCCGGCCGGGTCGCCAGCGGCGTCGGGTTCGACACCTACCGTCTGCGGACCGCGGCCGCGATGCACGCCGCCCCCGGCGTCTCGCTCACCCCCACCGGCCGGTCGTACGAGCTGGCCACAACACAGGATCACGGATCCATGGAAGGGCGGCCGATTGTGCTCGAGGCGACCCTCGACGAGTACCGCCGGGATCCCGATTTCGCCGCCCGGGCGGCGGTGGTCCCGGCGTTCATGGCCGAGAGCCCCAAGGCGCAGGAACGGGAACTGGTGCGCGAGTACCCCTCGTCCTGGCAGGAACCGTCGTACAAGGACGGCCACCAGTGGGGGATGGCGATCGATCTCAGCGCCTGCACCGGCTGCAACGCCTGCACGGTCGCCTGCCAGGCGGAGAACAACATCCCGGTGGTCGGGAAAGACCAGGTCCGCCGCGGGCGGGAGATGCACTGGATCCGGGTCGACCGGTATTTCGAGGGGGACCTCGAGGATCCCCGGGTGGTGCACCAACCGATGCCCTGCCAGCACTGCGAGAACGCCCCCTGCGAGCAGGTCTGCCCGGTGGCGGCCACCGTACACAGCGCCGAGGGACTCAACCAGATGGTGTACAACCGGTGCATCGGCACCCGCTACTGCTCCAACAACTGCCCCTACAAGGTGCGCCGCTTCAACTTCTACCACTACACGGCCAACTACCCGGAGACGATCCGGATGCAGCAGAACCCCGAGGTGACGGTGCGCTCGCGCGGGGTCATGGAAAAATGCACGTACTGCATCCAGCGGATCAGCCGGGGCAAGCGGCAGGCCAGGCTGGAGAACCGGACGCTGCGCGACGGCGAGGTGGTCAGCGCCTGCCAGCAGGCGTGTCCGGCCGAGGCCATCGTGTTCGGCGACATCAACAACCCGGAGTCGAACGTCGTCCGGGTCAAGAAGAGCAACCGCGATTACGCGCTGCTCGGCGAGTACAACACTCAGCCGCGCACGACCTACCTCGCGCGCATCCGCAACCTTAATCCGGAGATGCCGGCGTGAGCACGAAGGACGCCAAAGGGAACGCCCTGGTGATCGACGAGGACCGTTTCATCGTCGGCAATCCTACTTACGAGGAAATCACCGAGGCCGTGAGCCGGATCCCCGAGCAGCGCGCGACCCCGAAGGCCTGGTGGGTGTTGTTCCTGGTCTCGGCCGCGCTGGCCGGTATGTTCTTCGCCCACGTCGGCTACCTGTTCTGGAAAGGGACGGGGATCTGGGGTCTCAATATCCCGGTGGGATGGGGATTCGCGATCGTCAACTTCGTCTTCTGGGTGGGTATCGGCCATGCGGGGACGCTCATTTCGGCGATCCTGTTCCTGCTGCGCCAGCGGTGGCGGACTTCGATCAACCGGTTCGCGGAGGCGATGACCATTTTCGCCGTGATCTGCGCCCTCATGTTTCCGACCATCCATGTCGGGCGCGTCTGGTTCATCTACTGGACGATGCCGATTCCGAACCAGATGGGGATGTGGCCGAACTTCCGCAGCGGCCTGGTGTGGGACGCCTTCGCGGTCGGCACGTACTTCCTGTGCTCGCTGATGTTCTGGTATGTCGGGCTGGTGCCCGATCTGGCGACGCTCCGGGACCGGGCGAAGGGGAAGATACGGAAGATTCTGTACGGCGTTTTCTCGCTCGGCTGGCGGGGGGGGAACCGGCAGTGGCGCCACTATGAGCTGGCCTATCTGGTGCTGGCGGGGGTGTCGACGCCGCTGGTGCTGTCGGTGCACTCGATCGTGTCGACCGATTTTGCGACCTCGCTGGTGCCGGGGTGGCACACGACGATATTCCCGCCCTACTTCGTGGCGGGCGCCATCTTCTCGGGGTTTGCGATGGTGATGACGCTGTCGCTGATCGCGCGGCGCGTCTACGGCCTCGAGCACATCATCTCGCTGAAAGTGCTCGAGCGCATGAACATCATCATGCTGGTGACCGGGTCGATGGTGGGGTACGCCTACGGCATGGAGTTTTTCATCGCCTGGTACAGCGGCAACATTTACGAGAAATTCACGTTCGTGAACCGGGCCTTCGGCCCCTACGCCTGGGCCTACTGGATCATGGTGACCTGCAACGTCATTACGCCGCAGCTCTTTTGGTTCAAGAGGCTGCGGACGGCGATCCCGGTGATGTTCGTCGCGTCGATCCTCATTAATATAGGCATGTGGTTCGAGCGTTTCGTGATCGTCATGTCGCTCTCGCGCGACTTCCTGCCGTCGAGCTGGGACTACTACAGCCCGACCTGGCACGACGTGGGGCTGTTGATCGGGTCGTTCGGCCTGTTCTTCACGCTCTTCCTGTTGTTCCTGCGGTTTTTGCCGATGGTGGCGATGGCGGAGGTGAAGGCGGTGCTGCCGCAGGCCGATCCGCACTACCACGGGGAGCGCAGCCATGGCTGAGCGCGCCAGGAAAGCGTACGGCGTGCTGGCCGAGTTCCGGAGCACGGGCGACCTGCTCCGCGCGGCGGAGAAGCTGCGGGACGCGGGTTTCCGCCGGTGGGACGTGCACTCGCCGTTTCCGATTCACGGCATGGACCGGGCGATGGGGCTGGGGCGTTCGCCGGTCGGATTCATCGTCGGCCTGTGCGGTACGACCGGGCTGCTGGTGTTCCTGGCTTTCCTCTACTGGATCAACGTGTACGACTATCCGATGGTGATCTCGGGCAAGCCCCATTTCAGCTACCAGGCGTTCGTGCCGCCGCTCTTTGCGATCACGATCCTGTCCTCGGCGCTCGCGGCGCTCTTCGGCATGCTGGCCCTCAACCGCCTGCCCCGGCTGCACCATCCCCTGTTCAGTTCGCCGCAGTTCGAGAAGGTGACCGGCGGCGGGTTCTTCATCAGCGTGGAGGCGGATGATCCGAAGTTCGCCGAGATCGAGCGGACCGGGCTGCTGGAGGCGCTCGGGGCGACGGCAGTCGAGGTGGTCGGCGACGGTGGGGAGGATGAACGGTAGGCCGATGATGCGTGCGCGTTTGACATATGGCCGGGCGGCGATGCTCGTTCTGCTGGCCGCGAGCCTGCTCTTGGCGGGCTGCTACCGCGGCCGCCCCTCCCAGCGCACGCCCATCCACATGGTCCGGGACATGGACAGCCAGCCCAAGTACCAGCCGATGGAGCGGACGGAGTTTTTTGGAAATGAGGCGATTATGCGGACGCCGCCGGCCGGGACGGTGGCCCGCGGGCAATTGCGGGGCGACGCGGTGTACTTCACGGGTGTGACCCCGGCCGGGGACACCGTCCGGCAGCTGCCGGTAGCGGTCACGTTGCCGTTCTTGCAGCGCGGCCGCGAGCGCTTCGACATCTACTGCTCCCCCTGCCACGGGCGGGTCGGCGACGGGAAGGGGATCATGGTGCAGCGGGGGTACGTGCCGCCGCCGACCTTCCACGACGCGCGGCTGCGGAGCGTGGCCGACGGCCACATTTTCGACGTGATCACGCACGGCCTGCGCAATATGCCGGCCTACCAGCACCAAATTTCGGTCGAGGACCGGTGGGCGATCGTAGCCTACCTGCGTGCCCTCCAGCGGAGCCAGAACGCCTCGGCCGCCGATGTACCGGAGGAAATCCGCCGGGGGCTCCGGCCCTAGCGGGACAGTTATGACGATCGATCCGCAGACCTACCGGGTGAGCGGCGGTTCGCGCCGGGCGGCGGCGCCGCTGGCGATCGGCGTCGCCGGCCTCGCGCTCAGCGCCGTCGCCTGCGCCGTCGATCCTCACCGCTTCTTCCCGTCGTACCTCACGGCTTTCACGTACTGGGTGACGATCGGGCTGGGGGGGCTCTTCTTCACCATGCTCCACCACCTCGTCAACGCGAAGTGGAGCGTCGTGCTGCGCCGGGCGGCGGAGAACATCATGAGCGGGCTACCGCTCCTGGCCGTGTTCGCGGTGCCGCTTTTGTTCGGGATGCACGACCTCTACCACTGGACCCACGCCGAGGCGGTGGCCGAGGATCCCCTCCTGCAGGCTAAGGCCGCCTACCTCAACGTGCCGTTCTTCATTGTCCGGATGGTCTTCTACTTCGCCGTGTGGGGCCTCCTGGCCTACCGCCTGAACAGGATCTCGGATCTGCAGGACCGGGGGGGACCGGAGGACGTCCGGCGCCGCCTGCGGGTGGTGAGCGCGCCCGGGATGCTGCTGTTTGCGCTGACCTCGACGTTCGCGGCCTTCGACTGGCTCATGTCGCTCGACCCGCACTGGTACTCGACCATTTTCGGCGTGTACATCTACTCCGGGGGGTTCCTCGGCGCCCTCGGGCTGCTGGTGGTCCTGATGTCGTACCAGCGCCGCCGCGGTCTGCTCCGCGAGGTGGTCACAGTGGAGCACTACCACGATCTCGGCAAGCTCATGTTCGCGTTCGTGATATTCTGGGCCTACATGGCCTTCTCGCAGTACTTCCTCATCTGGTACACGAACGTCCCTGAGGAGACAGTCTGGTTTCTCGTGCGCTGGCAGGAGCCGTGGAAAGCGGTGAGCCTGGCGATCGTGTTCGGGCACTTCGGCCTGCCGTTTGTGGCGCTCGTGTTCCGAGCCACCAAGCGCAACGTGGCGGCGCTGACGACGGTGAGTCTGTGGCTGCTGGCGATCCACTGGGTGGATCTGCATTGGATCGTGCAGCCCAATTTCCCCGGCGCGGGAGCCGTGTTTTCGTGGATCGACGCGGCGACCATGGCCGGGATCGGCGGCATCTTCATCTGGTACGTCTGGCGGCGGCACCTGAGGCGGCCGCTCGTGCCGGTGGGCGACCCCGGGCTCCAGCGGTCCATGCAGCTGACGAATTAGGAACGGAATATGACGGACACCGAAAATAAACCGGCGCCCGGCCGGGAGGAAAAGGCCGGGTACGACACGAGCGACGTCAACGTGACCAAAGCGCTCGTGGTCGGGGTGCTTCTCACCCTGCTCGTCATCGCGTTCGCGGTCGTGCTCAACGAGTACTTCATCGCCGTGACCGAGGAAATCTCCTACGAGCAGCAGCGGGCGCCGGAGTCGAAGGCGCTGCGGGAGCTGCGGGCGCGGGAGGTCGAGCAACTGGAATCGTACGGGGTGCAGGACGGGGCTGCGGGGAGCTACCGGATTCCCATCGAACGGGCCATGGAACTTCAGGCGCAGGAGGCGTTTACCGCGAAAGCGCGGTAATGCCGGACGGCCCCGGGGGGCGGCTCCGGGCGGCCGGTAAAATGGATTATATGGATCATTTAAGGAGACAGTTTTCCGGATCCTTTCCGGCCCGCCGGCGGTTACGAAGACAGGCCATGCAACGTGTCCTCCGAAATATAGGATTCCTCGCGCTCCTCGCGGCGGCCGGGGGGGCGGCCGGCCAGACGGTCCGCACCGACCCGCCCGAACTGCGCGGCATCGATGTCCACGAGCGCCTCGGCGACACCATCCCCCGCGGGCTCGGGCTGGTCGACGAGGCGGGGCGGGAGGTGGCGCTGGGCGATTATTTCGGCGGGGACCGGCCGGTCCTGCTCGTGCTCGGGTACTACGAGTGCCCGATGCTGTGCAACCTCGTGTTCAACGGCCTGACCGAGGCGCTGCCGCGGGTCGGGCTGGACCTGGGGCGGCAGTACCGGGTGGTCACGGTGAGCATCGACCCGGGCGAGACCCCGGACCTGGCGGCGGCCAAGAAGGCCAGCTACCTCGCGCAGCTCGGGCCGGCGGCGCCGCCGGCGAGCTGGGCGTTTCTCACCGGCGATTCGGCCGCGATTGCGCAACTTGCCGACGCGGTCGGGTTCCGCTACTACTACGACGAGAGCCGCGACGAGTATGCCCACCCGGCGGTGGTGCACGTGCTCTCCCCCGAGGGAGTCGTGTCGCGCTACCTCCACGGCATCCAGTACAACCCGCGCGACCTGAAGCTGGCGCTTGTGGAGGCCGCCGACGGGAAGATCGGCAGCACGCTCGACCGCGTCATTTTGTACTGCTACCACTACGATCCGGGCGCCGGCGGCTATGTCGTCCTGGCGCAGAATGTCATGCTGGTCGGCGGCCTGCTGACGGTGCTCGGGCTGGGCGGATTCCTCTTGGTTTTGTGGCTGCGCGAGTCGTACCGCACGCGGCATCGGCCGGCGCCGGCGGGATGAGAAGGAGCGATGGATACAACCGGAACATTGTTTTTCCCGCCGGCCGGCTCGACTTTGGCCGGTGAAGTCGATTCCCTTTTCTACTTCATCTTCTGGGCGTCGGCCGTGCTCTTCGCCATCGTCATCGGCCTGACGGTGTTTTTCATCATCCGCTACCGGCGGCGGCGGCCGACGGGGACAACCTACGGACGGGACCACAATCTCGCGCTGGAGATCACGTGGACGGCGGTGCCGACCGTGCTCATCCTCATCGTGTTCGTATGGGGTTTCCGCGCCTACATGCGCATGACGATCGTGCCGCGCGACGCCCTGGAGGTCAAGGTGACGGCGCAGAAGTGGTTCTGGACGTTCGACTACCCGAACGGCGCCAACAGCGTCAACGAACTGGTGGCCCCGGTCGACCGGCCGGTCAAGCTGCTCATGTCTTCGCGCGACGTCATCCACAGCCTTTTCGTGCCCGATTTCCGCATGAAAATGGACGTGCTGCCGAACCGCTACTCGGTCACGTGGTTTGAGGCGACGCGGCCCGGGACGTTCAACCTGTTCTGCACGGAGTACTGCGGCACGGGGCATTCGGAGATGCTGGCGAAGGTGAAGGTGGTGTCGGAGCGGGAGTTCGCGGAATTCCTCGCCTCGACCGGGGGACCCGGGGCCGGAGAGTCACCGGCCGACTACGGCCGCCGGCTCTACACGAGCCGCGCCTGCAACACCTGCCACACGCTGGACGGCAAGCCGAGCGTGGGTCCGACCTGGCAGGGGCTGTGGGGCCGCCGGGAGGCGCTGCAGACGGGCGACTTTGTCACAGTCGACGAGAACTATATCCGGGAGTCGGTACTCGAGCCGCAGGCGAGAGTCACGGCCGGGTTCCAGCCGGTCATGCCCACCTACCAGGGAATCCTGACGGACCGGGACATCGACGCCCTCATTGCTTTCATAAAGTCTCTGGACACCACCAACAGCGAGGCGGCCGGTGAGTAACGACATGGCGGAAGCGACGGCGGTTAATTATCTGAATGCCACCCGGGGGTGGAAATCGTGGCTGTTGACGCTCGACCACAAGCGCATCGCGATCCTCTACATGGCCGCGATCGCGGTGTTCTTCTTCGTCGGCGGCGTGCTGGCCATGCTCATACGCCTCGAGTTGCTCCACCCCGGGCGGGACCTGGTGGGCGCCGACACCTACAACAAGCTGTTCACCCTGCACGGCGCGATCATGATTTTCCTGTTCATCATCCCCGGGGTGCCGGCGATTCTCGGCAATTTCCTGCTGCCGCTCATGCTCGGCGCGCGGGACGTGGCGTTTCCCCGGTTGAACCTCGCGAGCTGGTACATCTTCATGCTCGGGTCGCTCTTCGCGCTCTACTCGATCGTCGCGGGCGCGGCCGACACCGGGTGGACGTTCTACACGCCCTACAGCACGCAGACCGACACCTCGGTGATCTCGATGACCCTGGGCGCCTTCATCCTCGGCTTCTCCTCGATCTTCACGGGGCTGAACTTCATCGTCACCATTCACAAGCTCCGTCTGCCGGGGATGACGTGGTACCGGATGCCGCTGTTCGTGTGGTCGATGTATGCGACCGCGATCATCCAGGTGCTGGCGACGCCGGTGCTGGGGATCACGCTTCTGCTGCTGGTGATCGAGCGGGTGGCGGGGATCGGGATTTTCGATCCGGCCATGGGGGGCGACCCGGTGCTCTACCAGCACTTCTTCTGGTTCTACTCGCACCCGGCGGTGTACATCATGATTCTCCCCGGCATGGGGATTGTGAGCGAACTGATCACGGCCCACGCGCACAAGAAGATCTTCGGCTACAAGGCAGTGGCCTATTCGAGCCTCGGGATCGCGTTCGTGAGTTTTCTCGTCTGGGGCCACCACATGTTCGTGAGCGGGCAGTCGGAGCTGGCGGCCATGCTCTTCTCGTTCCTCACCTTCTTCGTCGGCATCCCCTCCGGGATCAAAGTCTTCAACTGGGTGACGACGCTCTACCGCGGGTCGATCAAGCTGACCACGCCGATGCTCTACGCGCTGTCGTTTTTGTTCCTGTTCAGCATCGGCGGGTTCACCGGGATCATGCTCGGGGCGCTGGCGGTCGATGTCCACGTCCACGACACCTACTTCATCGTCGCCCACTTCCACTACGTGATGATGGGCGGGACGGTGATCGCGTTCCTCGGCGGGCTGCACCACTGGTGGCCGAAGATGTTCGGGAGGATGTACAACGAGCCATGGGCGAAAGTCGCGTGCGCGCTGATCTTTGTCGGTTTCAACGTCACCTTCGGCAGCCAGTTTCTCCTCGGTCTCCACGGAATGCCGCGGCGCTACTACAACTACCTCGACCAGTACCAGCCGCTCCACGCGTTCTCGACTTTCGGGTCGTGGATTCTCGGGGCGGGTTTCGTGATTATGGCAATCTACCTCATCCACTCGCTCGCGCGGGGCCGGCGGGCGGGAAGCAATCCGTGGCGCGCCCTGACGCTCGAGTGGGAGACGCCATCGCCGCCGCCGACCGAGAATTTCCCCTTCACGCCGTCGCTCGCCCACGGGCCGTATGACTACGACCGGGTGATCCCGGTGAACGTGGAACCGGGCGGCCGGGCGGTGCGGCCGGAGGTCGTCTCATGAGCATGGCGAAAGAACGGATGGAAGCGCCGGGGGCGGCCGGCCACGGGCACCCGAAACACCTGGCCCACCACTTCAGCGACCCGGCCCAGCAGAAAGACTCGGCCAAGCTCGGAATGTGGATCTTCCTGCTGACCGAGGTCCTCCTCTTCGGCGGGCTGTTCTGCGCCTACGCCGTCTACCGCGCCTGGAACCCGGAGATATTCCACAACGGGCACGCCTTCCTCAACACGACGCGCGGCACGGTCAACACCCTCGTGCTCATCACGAGTTCGCTCACGGTGGCGCTGGCGATCCGGTTCCTCCAGATGGACAACCGGCGGGCGGCGGCGGCCAATCTCGCGGCGACTCTCGCCCTGGCGGGGACCTTCCTCGTGATCAAGTATTTCGAGTACGCGCACAAGTTTCACGAGGGGCAGCTGCCGGGCAAGTTCTACACGTTCCAGGGCATGGAGGGGACCAACCCGCACGTGTTCTTCAGCGTGTACTTCCTCATGACCGGGCTGCACGGCATCCACGTTCTGGTCGGCATGGGCGTCATCACCTGGGTGCTCGCCCGCACGCTGAGAAACCATTTCTCGGCCGAGTACTACACGCCGGTCGAGCTCACCGGCCTGTACTGGCACCTGGTCGATTTGATCTGGATTTTCCTCTTTCCCTTGTTCTATCTCGTGGGGTGAACGGCTATGGCGAGCGCGACACACGTACATACGGAACACGTTCTCCCGCTGCGCGTCTACTTCGGCGTCTTCGCAGCGCTCCTGGTGCTGACCGCACTCACCGTCTTCATCGCCCGGTTCCACTTCGGGGCCCTCAACCTGGTGGTGGCGATGGCGGTGGCGGCGGTTAAAGCGGGCCTGGTGGCGCTGTTCTTCATGCACCTGAAGTACGACAGCAAAGTGTACGCGGCGGTGTTCATCACGGCCGTGGTCTTCCTGGCCGTGTTCATCGTGCTGACGATGTCCGACACGATGACCCGCGGGCACGTGGATCCCGAGAAGCAATCGCCGATCATCCCCGAGGCGGTCATTTATCGGCAGGCGGCGCCATCGGCGGATACGGCGGCCGCGGGGGGCTGAGTCGCCGGCCGGGCAGGAAAAGCTTGCGCCCCGATTGAATCGGCGGTAGTATCGGGAAAGCGCTGCGGCCCGGGGCGCGGCGCAGCCGGCGGCCGTTAGAAGTGGAAGGGTCTATGAAGTCGCTCTGGCGCATGGCGCTGGTATCCACCATCGCAACCTACGTGCTCATTTTCATCGGCGGCCTGGTGCGCGTGTCCGGCGCCGGGCTGGGCTGCCCCGACTGGCCGAAGTGTTTCGGCCGCTGGATGCCCCCGACCGACGTCAGCCAGCTCCCCCCCGACATCGACCCGAGCCGGTTCAATTTCACGCTCGCCTGGATCGAGTACACCAACCGGCTTTCGGGCGTGATAGTCGGCCTGCTGATCGCGGCCACCGCCGTGCTGGCGCTTGTGCGGGCGCGCCGGACGCCCGGGATCCTGTGGCCGGCGGTCGCGGCCGGCCTGCTCACGGCGCTCCAGGGGTGGCAGGGGAGAGCGGTCATCACCTCGGAGCTCGCGCCGCTGGTAGTGACGGTGCACACGGTCCTCGCGCTCGTGATTGTCAGCCTCCTCATCTGGGCGGCGGCGGGCGCCTATCGGCAAGTCCACCCGCGCGAGGCGGGGGAGGGCCTGGCCGCCTGGGCGCAGCGCCGGCTCCTTCTGCTCTGGGGGCTGGCCATCGTTCAGGTGATGCTCGGCACGCGGGTGCGGGAAGGGCTCGAGGCGATGCGCGAGGACCATCCGGCCTGGTCGGCGGCGAAAGCGATCATGGCGATCGGGGCGGTGAGCCATCTCCACATGGCGCTGGGAATCGTGGTCGCGGCCGTGACCTGGTGGACCGGGCGCGGGTTGCTGCGCGCCCCCGGCGGGAGCGCGCCCGCGGTGCGGCAGGCCGCGGTCGCCGCCATGGTGCTCGTGGGATTGCAGATCCTCAGCGGTCTGACGTTCATTTTCTGGGACATCCCGCCGGTCGTCCAGGTCTTCCACCTGTGGATCGCCTCGCTCTATATCGGCACGCTCCTGCTGGCCCTGGCCGCCGCGCGGCAGCCCGGACCGGTGCCGGCCGGGGAGATGAGAGGATGAGCAAGATTATCACGATCGGGGTGATTCTGGCGGCGGTGCTCGGCGGGGTCGCCCTCGTCACCCTCTACCAGGCCGACAAAGCGCGGTCCGAGTTGCCCGTTCTCGGCACGGTGGGACCGTTCACGCTGACCGACCAGTTCGGCGAGCCGTTCACCGATGCCGACCTGACCGACAAGCTCAGCGTGGTCGAGTTCTTCTTCACCGGCTGCCGGGGACCCTGCCCGATCATGAACGGCCACTTCGCCGACCTCTACCGGGCCTTTGCGGAGACCGACCGGGTGCAGTTCGTGTCGATCACGGTCGACCCGGAGGCGGATTCGACGGCCCGGCTGGCCGACTACGCCGCCCGGTTCGGGGTCAGCGACCGGCGCTGGGTGTTTCTCACCGGTCCACTCGACTCGATCGTGCGCATCTCGGAGACCTACTTCATGCTCGCGGCGGATGATCTTCCGGGCAATCACAGCACGCGGTTCGCGCTGGTCGACGGCCGGCACCGGATCCGGGCGTACTACTCGGGGACGGATGCGGCCAGCGTGGACGTGCTGCGCACGCACCTCCGCGAACTGCTGGACGACCTGCCATGAGCGCCGCCGACCTCCCCTCCCTCAATGCCGTCCTCAACGGGACGAGCACGCTGCTGCTGCTGGCGGGGTACGCGGCGGTCAAACGGGGGCGGGCGGACATCCACAGGAGGTTCATGCTCGCCGCGCTGGCGACGTCGGCGCTGTTTCTCGCAAGTTACCTGGTCTACCACGCCCGGGTCGGCTCGGTCCCCTATCCGCGGCACGACTGGACGCGGCCGGTCTATTTCGGCATCCTCATCCCGCACGTGATCCTGGCGGGCGTGATGGTCCCGTTCATCCTGCTGGCGGTCCGGCACGCGTGGCGGCGGCGGTTCGACCGGCACGTCCGGATCACGCGGTGGGTGTGGCCGGTTTGGCTGTTCGTCTCGGTGAGCGGGGTGGCCATTTACCTGATGTTGTATGGCATTTAGTGAAATTATTCTCAAGGACGGTTCTTTCGCGCGGGTCTCCGCTTGCGCCATTTGTCACATACCGGCAGGCGCACGGTCGTCTCATTGTGGCGTAAGGCGACCCAGGTTGAACAATAGTATGTCGTTTGGAAATAGCCGATTATCAGAGGGGAATTGTGACTGAAAGATCCTTTCTCATACGGAAACGGGCCGCACAACGCCAAAAAAATCAGTTGACAGTAGTGCGCACCGGGATATATTGGCATCCTGAATTTTCGCAGGCAGGCTGAGATGGGATTGTTGTCGTCGGGTCCCGACGATCAGCCTGGCCGGGACCTCCGCCAGATAGGCCTGCTGACAGCCGTCCCGTTCCTTTTGCTGGGCGGGGTGCTTGTCGGGTATCTGATCGGCAACTGGGCCGATCGGAAGCTGGGGACGGAGCCGTACCTCGCCGCCCTGGGGGTGCTGATGGGCGTCGCCGCCGCAGCGCTGGAGATTGTCCAGGTGGTGCGGAAGGCGTCGGCGGACGATTCGGAAAAACGCCATGAATGAGACGATCGACCTCGGTTTCATCAATCGGACGCTGAAGACGACGGGGCTGGTGCTCCTGATCTTCGTCCCCTTCGGCATCTACTACGCCGGGATCTACCCGACGGTGGCGGTGCTGTCAGGAGGCGTGTGGGGGATGGTGAACCTGATGCTGTTGACGCGCCTGGTGCGCGCGGCGATTCGCCCCGGGGGGGCCAACAAGATGGAGGTGGCCGGCGTGGCGCTGGTGAAGTTTCCGCTGCTCTACGCGTCCGGCTACTTTCTCGCCACGACGCCGCTCTTCGGCCCCCTGGCGCTGCTGGCCGGGTTCTCGGTTCCCCTGGCGGTGATGGTGCTCAAGGTGGCCGCCCGCGCGCTCTTGGGCGCCGACCGCTCGGCCGGGAAACGCGGGCAACTGCAGAGGGCGGTGTAAATGCTCGCCTACTATCTCACAGTCGTCGCCACGACCGCGGCCAAGTACGCGCCCGCGCTGGCGGCGGGCGTGTCGGCGGAGGCGGGGGGCCACGGCGCCGCCGTCTCCGACGGCCATGCCGCGGGCGGGGCGCATGCCGGACCGCCGCACCTGCCCAGCCTCATCTGGCTGATCGGTTGGGCCTTCGGCATCGAGGACGTGGCCTGGGTGCGGTTCCTCGAACACTGGATCAATGTCTTTTTCGCGTTTGTGGTTGCGATCTTTTTCACAATCGTCGCCATGTCCGTCTACCGCCGGCGGCAGATGATACCCGGACGGCTGCAGAATTTTCTGGAGTGGTGCGTCGAGTCGATGTACAACTTCATCTACTCGATCCTCGGCCATGAGACCCGAAAGTACCTTCCGTTTCTCGGGACGCTCTTTTTCTATATTCTCGCGCTCAACTGGATCGGGATGATTCCGCTGGGCCACTCGCCTTCGACGAGCATCAACATCACGGCCTCGATGGCGGTGCTGGTGTTTCTCTATGCGCAGTGGACGGGGATACGGAGGCTGGGGATCGGCGGTTACCTGTACCACCTGGCGGGCAGCCCGGTCGGGGCGGTGGGGTGGTCGATGGTGATCATCATGTTCCCGCTGCACATTATCGGCGAGTTGGCCAAGCCGTTCTCGCTGTCGCTCCGTCTGTTCGGGAACATCACCGGCGAGGACACGCTCATCGCCGTCTTCGTGACACTGGGCATCATGCTGATCAGCTTCTCCCCGGTGGGCGTCCCGCTGCAGATCCCGTTCTATTTCCTGGGGCTCTTGCTGTCGACGATCCAGGCGCTCGTGTTCACGCTGTTGTCGACGATTTACATACTCCTCATGCTGCCGCACGACGAGGCGGCGCACTGAGGCACACGCGGCAGAACGAACGATGGACCATACGGTTTCAAGCGGTAAAAGGAGGATGTGATGGATTATCAGGCGATGTTGGGTCTGGCGGCTCCCCTGGCGGTGGGCCTGGCGGCGATCGGGTCCGGTCTGGGGATCGGGCGCGCCGTGGGTTCGGCGATGGAAGCGATCGGCCGGCAGCCGGAAGCGGCGGGCAAAATCCAGACGGCGATGATCATCGGTGCCGCCTTCATCGAGGCGCTCACCATCTATGTGTTCATCGTCTACATCCTGGCCAGCGGCAAAATCGGCGGTTGAAAACGTGTGTCGGGGCGCCGGCTTCCGGTCTCAACCTAGGAGCTTGGTGATACTATGAATTTCGAACTGCAGCAAATACTGACACACGCGCTCGGGTTCCTCCTCACGGTGTGGATCCTCAAGCGGTACGCCTGGGGACCGCTCATGAACATCATGGAGGAGCGCCGGTCCCGGATCGCCGGCGAATTCGAGACGATCGAGAAGGAGAAGGGCAAGGTGGCCGCGATGGCGGCCGAGTACGAGGCCAAGCTCAAGCAGATCGAATCGGAGCGGCGGCAGAAACTGGTCGAGGCGGTGACGGAGGGCAAGAGGATCGCCGAGGATCTCAAGGCCCAGGCCCGCGACGAGGCCCGGGAGATTGCCCAGAAAGCCCGCACCGATCTCGAGCGCGAGGTGGCCAAGGCGCGGGTCGAACTCAAAGAGCAGATGGTGGCCATCACCATGGGCGCCGCCGAAAAACTGCTCCGCGAAAAACTCGATGACGCCCGGCACCGCCAGCTGATCGGCCGCTTCATCGACAGCGTCGAAAAGGCCTGAGGCGGCTATGCTGGCACAGGAAGTCGCTCAACGCTACGCCCACGCGCTCTTTGACGCGGCCCGCGAGAAGGGACTGCTCGACGCCGGGTACAGCCAGATGGCCGACCTGCGGACCGTTGTCCGCGCCGATCGGACCCTGCTCAATTTCCTCACCGCCCCGCAGGTGCTCGACGAGCACAAGATCGAACTGCTCAGGACGGTGTTCGGCAGCCGGCTGCAACGGCTGTTTGTCGAGTTCCTCGTCGTGCTGGTCGGCAAGCACCGCATAAACTACCTGGTCGAGATCATCGACGAGTTCGTCGAGCGGGTGGAGAAGGCCAAGGGGATCGGGCGGGCCCGGGTGATCTCGGCCGTGCCGCTGTCCGGCCCGGAGCGGGAGAACCTGGTCGGCCGGCTGTCGGCCAAGACGGGCCTGCAGATCCGGCTGGAGGTGCGGATCGATCCGGCCATCCTCGGCGGCCTGATCGTCATTTTGCACAACGAGATTATCGACGGCTCGATCCGGCACGGGCTGGGGCTGATCGAGGAGCAGCTTTTGAAGGTGAAAGTGAACTGACCGCCGCAGGCGCCGCCCCATGCGACGCGCGCGGGGCGGCGGCGCGGCCCCGCCCGGATGCGGCGATGGCGGTGCGGTTAAGACAGGAGTACGAAGATGGGTCTCAACCCTGAAGAAGTTACATCGGTCATCAAGAAAGAGCTGGAGAAGTACGAAACCAGGCTCGAAATGGAATCCGTCGGAACCGTACTCCAGGTGGGCGACGGGATCGCGCGCATCTGGGGGCTCGAGGATGTCCAGATGTCCGAGCTGATCGAGTTTCCCGGCGACATCATGGGCCTCGTGCTCAATCTCGAAGAAGACAATGTCGGCGCCGCCATCTTCGGCTCCGATACGCACATTCACGAGGGGGACACGGTGCGGCGGACCGGCCGCGTCGCCAGCGTCCCGGTCGGCGAGGCCCTGCTGGGGCGGGTGGTGAACCCGCTCGGCCAGCCGCTCGACGGCAAGGGGCCGATTGTCACCGACAAGTTCCGCGTGATCGAGGGCCACGCGCCGGGCGTGGTCGACCGCCAGCCGGTGAAAGAACCGCTCCAGACGGGGTTGAAGGCGATCGACTCGATGATCCCGATCGGGCGCGGCCAGCGCGAGCTCGTGATCGGCGACCGCCAGACCGGCAAGACGGCGCTCGTGATCGACACGATCATCAACCAGCGCCATTCCGACGTCTACTGCATCTACGTCGCGATCGGCCAGAAGGCCTCGACGGTGGCGCAGGTGGTGGAGACGCTGCGCAGGTACGGGGCGATGGAGTACACGACGGTCGTGGCGGCGACCGCCACCGACCCGGCCCCGCTGCAGTACATCGCCCCCTACGCCGGCTGCGCCATGGGCGAGGAGTTCATGTACAACGGCAAGCACGCCCTGGTGGTGTACGACGACCTGTCCAAGCAGGCCCAGTCGTACCGCCAGCTGTCGCTCTTGCTGCGCCGCCCGCCGGGCCGCGAAGCCTACCCCGGCGACATCTTCTACACCCACTCGCGGCTGCTCGAGCGCGCCGCCAAGCTGAACGAAAAACACGGCGGCGGGTCGCTCACGGCCCTGCCCATTATCGAGACGCAGGCCGGCGACGTGTCGGCCTACATTCCGACCAACGTGATTTCGATCACCGACGGCCAGATTTTCCTCGAGGGCGAGCTGTTCTTTGCCGGCGTCCGCCCCGCCATCAACGTGGGCATCTCGGTGTCCCGCGTGGGCGGCAACGCCCAGACCAAGATGATGAAGCAGGTGGCCGGGTCGCTCAAGCTCGATCTCGCCCAGTTCCGCGAGCTCGAGGCCTTCACCCAGTTCGGGTCGGACCTCGACGAGGCGACGCTCCGCCAGCTCAACCGCGGGCGCAAAATGGTCGAGCTCCTCAAACAGGGGCAGTACGTGCCGATGTCGGTCGAGCACCAGGTGATGATCATCTGGGTGGGGACCAAGGGGTATCTCGACGACGTGCCGGCCGAGGCGGTCAAGACGTTCGAGGCCGAATTCCTCGCCTTCTGCGAGAAAGAATTCCCGGACATCGCCCACAACCTGAGCAAAGAGAAGAAGATTTCGGAGTCGACGGAGAAAGAGCTGCAGGCGGCGGTGGCGAAGTTCAAGGCGCAGTTTGCAGCCTCGGCGCCGGGCGCCGCCCCGGCGGCGGCCGGACCGGGACCGCACAAACAGGTGTAGCGACGCATGCCCACACTGCGCGACGTCAAGAAGAGAATCCGCTCCGTCCGCTCGACCCGGCGCATCACGGGGGCGATGGAGATGGTGGCCGCGGCGAAGCTCCGGCGGGCCCAGCAGAAGGTCGAACAGACCCGGCCGTACGCCGACAAGTTGGAAGAGATGCTGGCCCACCTGGCGGCGGGATCGAGTAACGAGATTGTCCACCCGTATTTCGAGGAGCGCCCGGTCAGGAAGAGGACGCTCGTGCTTTTCACGGGCGACCGCGGCTTCTGCGGCTCCTACAACGCCAACATCATCCGCGACACGCTCGCCTGGCTCCGCGACCACACGGCGGTCGCGACCGAACTGGTCGTCATCGGCAAGAAGGGGTACGACTATTTCCGCCGCCGCCCGCAGGCGGTGGTCGGGGCGCACCCCGGTTTCAACACGACGCTCGATTACGGCAAGGCGCGCGACATTGTCGGCTTCCTCACCCACCGCTTTGTGAGCGGCGAGACCGACCGCATTGACCTGCTCTACACCCGGTTTCTCTCGCTCAGCAAGTACCGGATCACGCTGCAGAGCTATCTCCCCATCCGGCCGCCGGCGGTCGGGGCGGCGGCGCCGGGCGGCGCCGACTACATCTTCGAGCCGGATGCCGAGCACATCTACGCGGCGCTCATGCCGAGCTACGCGACGACGATGTTCGTCACCGCCCTCGTGGAGTCGTTCGCGAGCGAGCTGGGCAGCCGGATGATCGCCATGAACGCGGCGACGAAAAACGCCGGGGAGATGATCGACCGGCTCACCCTCGACTACAACAAGGCGCGGCAGGCCCAGATCACCAAAGAACTGCTCGAAGTGGTCTCGGGGGCGGAGGCGCTGAAAGGATGAGGCCGGGGCGGATTCACGCGAAGAGAATGATGTGACATAGATGCGGAGTTATCTCAATGGCTGAAAACATTGGCAGGGTGGTGCAGGTAATCGGGCCGACGGTGGACTGCGAGTTCCGCTCGGACGCGCTCCCGAACATCCTCAACGCCATCCGAATTGTCGATCAGGCGAGAAATATCGATCTGACTGTCGAAGCCTCCATGCACGTCGGCGACAAAATCGTCCGGTGCGTGGCGCTGGCCTCGACCGACGGCCTGGTGCGCGGCATGCCGGCCATCGACAGCGGCAGCCCGATCACCGTGCCGGTCGGCGACCAGGTCCTCGGCCGCGTGTTCGACCTGCTCGGACGGCCGATCGACTCCAAGGGAGAAGTCAAAGAGCCGCGCAAACGGCTGCCCATCCACCGCCCCGCCCCGCCGTTCGAGGAACAGGCGACCAAGGCGGAGATGTTCGAGACCGGGATCAAGGTGATCGACCTGCTCGAACCGTACGTGAAGGGGGGCAAGGTGGGCATGTTCGGCGGCGCGGGCGTCGGCAAAACCGTCATCATCCAGGAACTGATCCACAACATCGCCACCGAGCACGGCGGCTACTCGGTGTTCTGCGGGGTCGGCGAGCGGACCCGCGAGGGGAACGACCTCTGGCTGGAAATGACCGAGTCGGGGGTGATCAACCGGACGGCCATGGTGTTCGGACAGATGAACGAGCCGCCGGGCGCCCGCCTGCGGATCGGCCTGTCGGGACTGACGATGGCCGAGTACTTCCGCGACGAAGAGGGCCAGGATGTGCTCATCTTCATCGACAACATCTTCCGCTTCGTCCAGGCGGGCAGCGAGGTCTCGGCGCTCCTCGGGCGCATGCCCTCGGCGGTGGGCTACCAGCCGACCCTGGGCACGGAAATGGGCGGTCTGCAGGAGCGGATCACCTCGACCAAAGCCGGTTCGATTACGTCGGTCCAGGCCATTTACGTGCCGGCCGACGACCTGACCGACCCGGCGCCGGCGACCACCTTCGCCCACCTCGACGCGACCACCGTGCTCTCGCGCCAGATCGCCGAACTGGGCCTCTACCCGGCGGTGGATCCGCTCGATTCGACCTCGCGCATCCTCGACCCCCAGATCGTGGGGGAGGAGCACTACGCCGTCGCGCGGGCGGTGCAGAAAATCCTCCAGCGCTACAAAGACCTCCAGGACATCATCGCCATCCTGGGCATCGACGAACTCTCGGAAGAGGACAAGATCACGGTGTCCCGGGCGCGGAAAATCCAGCGCTTTCTGTCCCAGCCGTTCTTTGTCGCGGAAGCCTTCACCGGCCGCAAGGGGGTGTACGTGAAGATCGAGGACACCATCCGGGGCTTCAGGATGATCATCGACGGCGAGCTGGATCACGTCGGCGAACAGCAGTTCTACATGGCCGGCGGCATCGACGAAGTGCTCGACCGGTACGAGAAGTCCAGGAAGTGAAGCGGCGGGGACGATGTTCACACTCTCGATAGTCACGCCCGAGAAAGTCTTTTTCGAGGCCGAAATCCGGTCGCTGGTGGTGCCGGGGAGCGAGGGGTACCTCGGCATCCTCTCCGACCACGCCCCGCTGATCACCGCCCTCAAGCCGGGGAAGATCGAGTTCCGGGACGCCGCCGACAAGGTGCGGGTGATGGCGGTGTCGGGGGGGTTCCTCGAGGTGTCGCACAACACGGCGACGCTGCTGGCGGACGCGGTGGAATGGGCGGAGGAGATCGACATCGCCCGGGCGCGGGCGGCTCTTGAGCGGAACCAGCAGGCGCTGGCGGCGGCGCAGGCGAAGCCGGGGACCGACCTCGGCGGCCTGCCGGACGCGATCGAGCGGGCGCGCAACCGAATCCGCGTCTACGAGGCGCGGCGCTGAGCGGCCGGCGGCGGGAGGCCAGGGGGCGGGGCCCGACCGACGCGGTAAGGCCAAGTACAGCGGTCGGTTAGGCCGACGTTTTCTCCCTTGACTTGGGGGCTCCGGTCCTGTACACTACAAGGCTATGAAATTGGTACTGCGGGATTTCGAAACTTTTCCCGCCCATGTCTGTTTAGAGGCCGAGCCGGGGACCTTGCCCGTAGACTACCCGGGTGTTGTTGAGGTCGGCCGCGTCACGGTTGACCTGGATATTCAGAAGTCCGGCGAGGAGTTCTTCTGCCAGGGGCAGGTCGCGGCCGAGGTTGGGGTCGAGTGCTCCCGCTGTCTGGTCCGGTTTGAGGAGCAACTGCATGGAGAGACCGATTTCATCGTGTGCTCGTACGATACCTGGGTCGAGGCCCACGCCGAGGCCGAGGACGACGAGGAGTATGTGTTCTACGAAGGGCGGTCGCTCGAGGTGGACCTCGGCGAGCCGGTCCGGCAGGCGGTCATTGTGGCTTTGCCCATGACGCCGCTGTGCCGCGAGGACTGCAAGGGGCTCTGCCCGAAGTGCAAAATAAACCGGAACGAACAGACCTGCGACTGTGCGTTCGATGACGTCGACCCGCGCTGGAACAAGCTCAGAGACCTGCGCGGCGAGAGCGATTGACAGAGGAAACGAGATGCCACTTCCCAAGAGACGACACTCCCGCACGCGCGGCCGCAAGCGCCGCACGCACTGGAAGTTGAGCGCGCCGAACGTGAGCGAGTGCCCGCACTGCCACCAGCCGCGGCTTCCGCACCACGTGTGCACGCACTGCGGATACTACAACGGCCGCCCGATCATTCAGCCGAAAGAAGCGTAATACGCTGCGGATGTCGCCGGCGCGCGGCCGCGCCGGCAACGAGTCGAGTCGATGGCGACCGATAGCGCACACACGATTCTGCTGGACGTCATGGGAGCAGACCATGGCCCCGAGGGGATCATTGCCGGCGGGATCGAGGCCGCCCGCCTGATCGGTCCGGCCGCGCGCGTCGTGCTCGTCGGCCACCGCCCGACCATCGATCGCGTCCTCGCCGGCACGGTCAACGTCCCCCCCGCGGTCGGGGTTCTCCACGCCGAGACCGAAGTTCCCATGACCATCGCGGCCACCGATGGCGCCCGCATGCGCGACAGCTCGGTGGCGGTCGGCCTCCGGGAAGTCCGCGAGCGACGGGCCGATGCGTTCGTGTCGCCGGGCAACACCGGGGCGGTGATGGCGACCGCACTGTTAACGCTGGGCCGCATCGAGGGCGTGATGCGCCCCGCCATCACGACCATGTTTCCGACCTCCACCGGCCGGCCGCTCGTGCTGCTCGACTGCGGCGCGAATGTCGACTGCAAGCCGACCCACCTGTCGCAGTTCGCGGTCATGGGCAGCATCTACTCGAGCATCATGTTCAACCTTGAGGCCCCGCGTGTCGGCCTCATCTCGATCGGCGAGGAGCGGAGTAAGGGGAACGACCTGGTGTTCTCGGCCCGCAAGCTGCTGGCGGCCTCGCACATCAACTTCGTCGGGAACATCGAGGGTCGGGACATTCTGTCGGGGACGGTCGACGTAGGGGTGACGGACGGGTTTACCGGGAACATCCTGCTCAAGTTCGCGGAGTCGGTGCAGCCGATGCTCGCCAAGGCCGTGCAGCGCCAGATCCAGACCAACATTTTCTCCCGCATCGGCGCCTTCCTGCTTCTGCCGTTTTTGCGCCGCATGGCCAAGCAGTTCGACTACGCGCAGTCGGGCGGCGCACCGCTCCTGGGCGTCGACGGCACCGTAATCATCTGCCACGGCTCGTCCAGTTCGCTCGCCATCCAGAACGCCGTCCTCGCCGCCTACGAGATGGCCGCCAAGGGAATCCGGGAGCGCATCCACGAAGAACTACTCACGAATCAACTGGGAAACACGAATGGGGCAAATAAAAGCAAGGATAATCGGGACTGGGTCGTATGTACCGCCTCGGCGCCTGACGAACGCTGAGTTCGAAAAGACCATCGACACCTCCGACGAGTGGATCGTCACCCGCACGGGAATCCGGGAGCGCCGGATTGCGGCGAACGGCACGGCGACGTCGGAAATGGCGACGGAGGCCGCACGCGCGGCGCTGGCGATGTCGGATCTGGCCCCCGACCAGATCGACCTGGTGATAATCGGCACGGTGACGCCCGATTACCGGGTGCCGGCGACGGCCTGCCTCGTGCAGGAGCGGCTCGGCTTGGTGAATGCCGTCGCCTTCGACATCGCGGCCGCCTGCACCGGGTTCATCAGCGGACTCACGATCGCCTCCTCCTTCATCTCCTCCGGCCAGCACACAAATGCCCTGGTCGTCGGCGCCGAAAAGCTCTCCTCCATCACCAACTGGAACGACCGCGGCACCTGCATCCTCTTCGGCGATGCGGCCGGGGCGGCCGTGGTCACCGGCGACGACAGCGGGCGCGGCCTGCTCGCGTCGTTCATGCGCTCCGACGGCCGGTACAGCCAGTTGCTGTGGCAGAAAGTCGGCGGCACGGCCTTCCCCTACACGCCGGAGTTCCCGTTCGACGGTTCGGACAAGCTGGTGATGAACGGTTCGGAGGTGTTCAAGGTGGCGGTGCGGGAGATGGCGAACGCCGCCGAGCGGGTGGTGGCCGACGCGGGCATCGACTCGAACGATATCGCGCTCATCGTCCCCCACCAGGCCAACATTCGGATCATCGAGGCCCTGGCCAAGCGGATGAAGGTATCCATGGACCGGGTGTACCTGAACATAGACCGCTACGGCAACACCTCGGCGGCCTCGGTGCCGCTGGCCCTGGACGAGGCGAACCGCGCGGGGATGTTGCACCCCGGCGACCACATCCTCCTTGTCGCTTTCGGCGGCGGCCTGATCTGGGGCTCCGCTCTCGTGAGGTGGTGAGTATGAGCAAGACAGCGTTGTTCTTTCCGGGCCAGGCCTCGCAGTACGTCGGGATGGGCCGGGATTTGTATGAGGCCTCGGCCGACGTGCGCCGCCTGTATGAGCTGGCGGCCGACGCCATGCAGTTCGATATCGCCCGCCTCTCGTTCGAGGGGCCGGCCGAGGATCTCAGGCGCACCCGGTTCACCCAGCCGGCGATCCTGCTGCACTCGCTGGCGGCGCTGACGGTGCTGGGGGACGGCCGGCCGGCGTTCGATTACGCCGCCGGGCATTCGCTCGGCGAGTACGGGGCCCTGGCGGTCACCGGCGCCCTGACGTTCGAGCAGGCCATCCGCGCCGTCGTGCGGCGCGCCCACCTGATGGAGGAGGCCTGCCGCCAGCAGCCGGGAACCATGGCCGCCGTGATGGGGCTGAGCGCCGCGCAGGTCGAGCAGGTCTGCCGCGAGGCCGCCGCCGCGGGCGTGGTCGTGCCCGCCAATTACAACTCGGGAATCCAGATCGCCGTCTCGGGGTCCCGGCCGGGAGTGGAGAAGGCGATCGAGCTGGCCAAAAGCGCGGGCGCCAAGCGGGCGATGCTGCTCGAGGTGGGCGGCGCTTTCCACTCGCCGCTCATGGAGCCGGCCCGCGAGGGACTGCGGACGTATCTCGCCGATCTGGCGATCGCCGCTCCCGCCCGCGCCGTGATCGCCAACGTGACCGCCGAGCCGGCGACTGACGGTGCAACGATTCGCCGCCTGCTCATCGAGCAGGTGACCGCGCCGGTGAAGTGGGCGCAGACGATGGCCTGCCTGGCGGCGGAGGGCGTGACGACCGTGTATGAGATCGGTCCGGGCAAAGTGCTCACCGGACTGGCAAGACGTGACATGAACCTGACGACGTCGGTCAATCTCGACACCCTGGCCGACATCGAGGCGCTGGGCGCGCTGCAGCGCCCCTGAGGGAGGCGGAAGATGATGGATTTTAGCGGCAAGACGGTCGTGGTCACCGGTTCCGCCCGCGGCATCGGGCGGGCGATCGCCGAGCGGTTCGCCCGCGCCGGCGCCCGCGTGGTGATCAGCGACGTCGATGACGCCGCGCTGGCGGCCGCGGCCGCCGCCATGCCGGGCGAGGCCATCGGCGTGCGGGCCGACGTGACCAGCAGCGCCGACGCCGAAGCCCTGATCGCGGCCGCACAGGAGCGGTTCGGTTCCGTGGACGTGGTGGTCAACAACGCCGGCGTGACCCGCGACACGCTCCTGGTGCGGATGGACGAAAAAGACTGGGACATGGTGCTTGACATCAATCTGAAAGGCGCTTTTCTTGTCACGAAATCGGCCGCGAAGGTGATGATGAAGCAGCGCTCCGGGCGCATCATTAACGTCAGCTCCGTGGTCGGATTGTTTGGCAACGCCGGTCAGACCAACTACGCGGCGTCGAAAGCCGGACTGCTCGGATTGACGAAATCCGCGGCCAAAGAACTGGGGGCGCGCGGCATTACCGTCAACGCCGTCGCACCCGGGTTCATTGAAACGGACATGACCCGGGTGCTGCCGGAAGAAGCGCGCGCCCGGTTTTTGGAGCGCAGCGTGATCAAGCGGGCCGGCACGCCCGACGATGTCGCCGCCGCCGTGATGTTCCTGGCGTCCGACGCGGCCGCCTACATCACCGGCCACGTGATCGCCGTCGACGGCGGCATGGCCATGTGAACTGGACTGAAGACATACAACCATACTCAGGAAGAGGTGCTACTATGGCCGCAGAACTGGAAGATCGGGTGAAGGAAATCATCGTCGAGCAACTCGGCGTCGAAGCTTCCCAGGTGACTGAGAAAGCCAAGTTCGTCGACGACCTCGGCGCGGATTCGCTCGACACGATCGAGTTGGTGATGGCGTTGGAAGAGGAATTCTCGATTGAGATACCGGATGAAGATGCCGAGAAGATCGTCTCGGTAGGCGACGCCATCACCTATATCGCGGAGCACAGCCCGAAGGCCAAGTAGGCGGCGGGCAGGCCGTTCACGGAAGGAACGGAACCTCAACTATGAAGAAACGTGTTGTCGTGACGGGCATGGGGGTCGTCTCCCCGAACGGGAATACGCTCGAGGCGTTCTGGCAGTCGCTCCTGGCCGGGAAATCGGGGGCGGGGCGGATCACGCGGTTCGACCCGGAGCCGTTCCCGACCCAGATCGCCGCCGAGGTCAAGGACTTCAATCCGGAGCTCTACCTGGAGAAGAAAGAGGCGCGCCGGATGGACCTCTCGGAGCAGTACGCCGTGGCCGCCAGCGACATGGCGCTGGTTGACGCCGGGCTGAAGGACGGGCGGCTCGACCCCGACCGGATCGGCGTCGTCATCGGCTCCGGCATCGGCGGCATCAGCACGTTCGAGCGGCAGCACTCCCTCATGGAGGAGACCGGCGGGCCGGCCAAGGTGTCGCCGTTCTTCATCCCGATGATGATCATCGACATGTGCGCCGGGCTGGTGTCGATTCGGTACGGCTTCCGCGGACCGAACTACGCCACCGTCTCCGCCTGCGCCTCGTCGGCCCACGCGATCGCCGATGCTTTCCGCATCATCCAGCGCGACGAGGCCGACGTGATGGTCACGGGCGGGGCCGAAGCGACGATCACGCGGACGGCGCTGGCCGGTTTCTGCCAGGCCAAGGCGCTGTCGGTCCGGAACGATGAGCCGGAGCGCGCCTCGCGGCCGTTTGACGCGGAGCGCGACGGCTTTGTGATGGGCGAGGGGGCGGCCATCCTCGTGCTCGAGTCGCTCGATCACGCCCGGGCGCGCGGCGTCCGCATCTACGCCGAACTGCTCGGGGCGGGAATGAGCGGCGACGCCCACCACATGACCGCGCCGCACCCCGAGGGCCTCGGGGCGCGCCGGGCCATGGCCATGGCCCTCCGCGACGCCGGGCTGGCGCCCGAGCAGATCGACTACGTGAACACGCACGGGACGGCGACGATCCTGGGGGATACGGCGGAGACGCGCGCGATCAAGGAGGTCCTCGGCCCGCGCGCCTACGAGATCCCGTGCAACTCGACCAAGTCCATGACCGGCCACCTCCTCGGGGCGGCCGGCGCGCTCGAAGTGGCGGCGTGCGTGCTATCCCTCCGGGATAGCGTCGTGCATCCGACGATCAACATCGACACGCCGGATCCCGAGTGCGATCTTGATTACGTCCGGGAGGGCAAGCGGGCGGTGACGATCCGCCACGCCCTGTCCAACTCCTTCGGCTTCGGCGGACACAACGTGTCGCTGGTGGTCGGAACAGTCAACGGCTCTGCGTGATGGGTGTTTGGGACCGCCTCAGACGATTTTTCTCTCCCAGCCAGGCGCAGCGGCGCGCCGCCGCTCCGGCCGCCGTGCAGCAGCTCATCGGCTACCACTTCCGCTGCCCGGCTGTCCTCGAGCTGGCGCTCACCCATCGGTCGTTCGCCCACGCGGCCGACCAGTACCACCTGTCCAATGAACGGCTCGAATTCCTCGGCGATTCCGTCCTCGGCCTCGTCATCGCCGAGCGGCTCTACCAGGACAACCCGGATCTCCGCGAGGGGGAACTGACCAAGCGCAAGGCGCTCCTCGTCAGCGAGGCGACCCTCGCCGAAATCGGCGTCAGCACCGGTCTCAACCGCCATCTGCTCCTGGCCCCGGAGGAGGACCGCTCGGGGGGCCGCGAGCGGGCCTCGATCGTCTCCGACGCCGTGGAGTCGATCATCGGGGCGGTCTTTCTCGACGGCGGGTTCGAGGCCGCCCGCGACGTCGTCATCCGCCTCGTCTACACCCGGGAGCCGGTCATCGCGACCGACGCCTCCCGCCAGAACTTCAAGGGGGAGCTGCTCGAACTGGTGCAGAGCCGGGGGCAGGGGATGCCGCAGTACGACGTGGTCGCCGAAACCGGTCCCGACCACGAGAAGGTGTTCAGGGTCGAGGTGACGCTCAACGGGCAGACGATCGGATCCGGTTCCGGGCACTCGAAGAAGGAAGCGGAGCAGCGCGCCGCCGAGGCGGCGCTCCTCCACGTCCGCCGCGCCGCCGACTGAACGGAACGCCGGCGCCGTCGGGAACGGTCCCCGGAGGAGGGTTCCTTCGCCGCGGGCCGGGGGGCCGGGGAGTTTTTTTTGCGCGATCCGCGGCTTGGTGCGTAATACTAATAAGGGTTCTCGGAGGACGAGGGAGCAACGGGCGAGCATAGCTATGGTCATCGCCGTGTTGACTGCGGAACCACAACCTTAACAGGAGGGTACAGCCATGCGCAAGGCTACCAAGGCAACAAGGAAGAAAACAGCCGCGCGCCGCGCCGTGCGGCCGGGGGCGAAGGCTTGGACGCAGGGAGAGGTCCAGGAACTCGTGCGGCTCTACAAGGAGACCACGGCCCACGAGGTCGGGCGGCGTCTCGGCCGCTCGCTCGCGTCGGTGAAAGCCAAGATCCGGACCTTGAAGCTGAGGAAATCGGCCGCGGCCCGGCGGCGCACTGTCGCCGGACGGCGCGGCGGGGCGGCCAGGACCGCGGGGCGGAAGACCGCCCGCCGCCGCTAGACCTCCCTTACCAGTACCGGAAAAAGCCCGCCCCGGAGCGGGCTTTTTCCTGCCTCCCCCGCCCTTGACTTTTCGTCCCCCAGCCATGATATTCGACTCTGAGGAAGACCCGTGAAGCTAGGCAAAGTGGAGTCAACATGGACATCGTCTGCCTGATCAAGCAAGTACCCGAAATCGCCCTCATCAGGGTCAACGAGAGCGCCAACAAGGTGGAATTGCCGCAGGGACCGGGGACGGTCAACCCGTTCGATGAGTACGCCGTAGAAGAGGGTCTGCGGTTGAAGGAGAAGCACGGGGGGACGGTGGCGGTCATGACGGTGGGGACCGAGCGGGCCGATGCGGCGCTGCGCAATTGTCTGGCGCTCGGCGTCGACGAGGCCTACCTGCTGTCCGATCCCGCCTTCGAGGGGTCCGACCCGCAGGCGGTAGCCCGAATTCTCGCTGCCGGGCTGAAGAAGCTCGGCCGCTTCACCCTCATTCTCGCGGGCAAGCAGGCGATTGATTCCGATTCCGCCCAGGTCCCCGGCGCCGTGGCCGCGCTCCTGGACCTGCCGCAGGCCATGTTCGTGAAGAAAGTGCAGAGCGTCGACGGCGGCAAGATCGTCGTCGAACGAACCACCGAAGACGGCTACGATGTCGTGGAGCTGGCTCTCCCGGCCGTCCTCTCAGTCGTCAAGGAGATCAACGAGCCCCGCCTGCCGTCGCTGAAAGGGAAAATGGCGGCCAAGAAGAAGGAGGTCGCGGCCTGGAACGCCGCCGACCTCGGTATCGATCCCGCGACGGTGGGGGCCCACTCGGCGACCGCGACGATGAAAGTGGCGCCGCCGCCCCCGCGCCCCAAGGGGGAGAGGATCGACGGGGAGACGCCGGAGGAGATCGCCGAGAGGCTTTTCCGGAAACTCCGCGACAACCAGATTCTGTAAGTCGACGCCGACTCCGAAAATCGACCGCCGTCAGGCGCGCGCCTGGCGGCTCTTTCATGAGAACCTGGAAGGGGTCTGTCCGAGGCGGCCGGCCCCGCCGCAGCCTAAGGAAGACGGCATGCGCATTCATAAACTGCTCGACTGTCCGGAAACCACTGCCGGTGACGGCGCCCGGCTCCGGGAACTGGTCCACCCCGACCGCCCGTACCCGTTCGAGGGCCGCTACTCGCTGGCCCATGGGACCGTGCCGCCGGGGGAACGCACCGCGGCGCACGTCCTCACCACCGACGAGGTCTACCATATCCTCGGGGGGAAGGGGATCCTGTATGTCGGCGAGGAGCTGGCGCTGGTGGAGCCGGGCGATACGATCGAAGTCCCGCCGGCGACGGTCCAGTGGATCGAGAACCCCGGCGCGGAACCGCTCACCTTCCTCTGTCTCGTCGATCCGGCATGGCGGCCGGAGGATGAGACGATAATACGCTGAGCGGACAGGGAGGCGGCCTGCATTTGAAATTTGACAGGCCCCGGCCGGCGGCTAGTATATTCCGGGCGATGACCACCCTACGGTTCATGTCGGGGGCGTGCCTGCGGCGGGCGTTTCTCTCCGCGGCAGTGTCGGCGCTGGCGGCGATCGCGGTGCCGCCCGCGGCCCGCGCCGCCGATCCGGCCGGTTACGTTCTCAGCGACGTGCGCGTCCTCTATGTGTCCGACGACCCGGAGCGCATCGACTGGCCGACGTTGTACTATCTCAACGACGAGCACGGATGCCGGATCGACGTGGTGCTCCTGGACGAGCGCTCCAGCTATCGCACGGCCGCCGCCGGCCTTCCCGAGCGCGAGCTCTACGTGCACACACTCCTGCTGCCGCCGGGGGACCGGGAGGCGATGGATTCGGCGACGGCGATGCTGTTTTCCGAGCGGTACCCGGACATCGTTCTGTTCGAGGCCTTGCGGGGCCAGGGGGGTTACAACGCCCTCCGGGAGCGGATCCTCGCGGCCGAACCCTCGGCCGACCGCCGCTTCAACGTGCTGAAGATCTACGAGCAGGTGACCGATCCCAATGAGGCGCTCGATTCGGCGGCCGCGGTTTTCCTGAGCCGCCGCGAGCTGGCGGTCCGCTACGCCGATCGTCTCGCAGGCGAAATCCCGCAGCTCCTGGGGCGGGATTACCGGGCGCGCGCAGCCGCCGAGCCGCAACTGGTCCGATACCGCCAGGTGGTCGGCCGGGTCGGCAGCCGGACTGCCGAAGTCAATTTCCTGGCCGGCGTGCCGGGGAACCGCCTCCTAGCCGTCCTTGAAGAGCTGGTCGCCGACGGACCGAAGAAGACGACGCTGCTGCGTCTGGGCCGGCAGTACCTGGCGAGTCTGAATGCCGCCCTGAGCGCCTCCGGCCGGGAGCGGGCCGCCGCCATAGTCGAGGGATACCGCGCCCTGAGCGATCTGGTTGCGGCGGCGGCGGGCGATCCGCTGTACGACGCGCAGGTGGATCTGCGTGTCTACTTCGCGGAGCTGCTCGCGCAGACCGAGGAGCTTGCCCTCCGGTCGGTCGGGGTGCACTGGGACGGCGGCATCACGGTCCGCGACTCCCCCGACGGTCCGCGGCTGAAATTTCGGGCGAGCCTGTCGGCCGACGGGCCGCAGGAAGTCCGTTTCAGCAACGTCCGGTTCCACCCCTATTGGGACACGGCGGCGGTGACGCTCGACACGGCCGCCCGCACGGTAGCTCCGCACCAGACGTTCGCACGGGAGTACCTGGTGGAAATCGACCCCCGCTACCTCGAGGCTGGCCGTCCCGATTCGCTCGTGTTCACGGCCGAGATCGCGTTCGGCTCGAACCCCCTGACCGTGCGGAGCGCGATCCCGGTCGGGGAGCGGGCGGACCTCGATGTGCGGTTTGAGCCCGACTTCTGCTTCGTGCCGCCGGTCGCGGACCTCGACATCGACCGGGTGGTGGCGCCGCTGACTCTGCGGGTGGTCATTCAGAAACCGCGCGAGTTTGCGGGGACAGTCAAGGTCAATCTGGAAACGCCGCGCGGGCTGTTCGCCGGGGCCTATCGGCAGGAAATCTCGCTCCGGAAAGGATCGCTGCGGGAGACGGTGCGCATTCCGTTTTCGATTTCGAAGCTGTTTGAACTCGGCCTCCAGCAGCAGGTGATATCTTTGGCCTATCGCGACAACGTGGTGGCGGCCGACACCGCGCTCGTGCGGATCGCCTCCTGCCACGTCGACGACAAGACCCAGGTGGCGTTCCTGCCCGATACGACCGGGCGGCTCGAAGACGTGCTGGGAATGACGGACGCGGCTTTCCGCCCGCTCACCGACCGAGGGCTGGCGACGGCTCCGCTGGAGGCGTACGACGTGATCCTGGTCGGTTCGGGTGCGTTTCGCGCCTATCCGTCGTTCGCGGCCATGAAGGATCGATTCGAGGATTTCGTCCGCAACGGCGGGTCGCTGGTGATTTTCGGCCAGCCCGTTGACTGGCCTCAGGATGTTCTCCCGGTGCGGTTCGTGCCCGACGTGGAGCTGGTCGACCGCAACGACATCATCAACCGCATCCCCGACGCCAACTTACTCTCCAAACCGTACCCGATTGTCGAGACCAACCTGCTCTCGTCGTTTTACCGGAAGCAGGACGTGGCGGCGGCGGTGGTGGCGCCGGCCGAGCGGGTCTATGTCGCCCCGAGCGGCGCCGCGCTTTTGTCGGTCTCGCGGATCGGCGAGGGACAGATCATCTACTGCGGCCTGCCCCTCCTGGACATGATTGCCCGGCTGGATATCGACGCCATTCACCTGTTTGCGAACATTCTGAACTATTAGCTCCGGCCGGTGTTATAAGAGGTTCGGCTGCCGACGGTCGGCAGTTCCGGCATTGGTAGGGAATGAACACGACGGCAACACAAGCGAACACCCCGCCCCGGCAGCTCGCCACCGTCACGAAATACTTCCGCACGTACCGCTGGTATTTCCTCGCCGGTTTAGCGGTGACCGTATTGTCCTCCGGCCTGATGATGTACACGCCGCGGCTGGTGGGGCAGATCATCGACGGGCTCGAGCAGGGCCGGGGCGCGGGCTACGCCGGGCGGCGGGTGCTCATTTTGGTCGGGCTGACGGCCGCGTCGGGGGTCTTCATGTTCCTCATGCGCCGCACTGTCATCTGGGCCTCGCGCTACATCGAGACCGACCTGCGCGGCGAGATGTTCTCCCACCTACTCCGCCTGACCCCCTCGTACTATCACGGCACGCGGACCGGGGATGTAATGGCGGCGATGACGAACGACCTGGAGGCGATCCGGATGATGGCCGGTCCGGGGGTGATGTACACGGCCGACGCGGCCGTGAGCCTGCTCATCGGGCTGGTCATGATGCTCACCATCTCCCCCTCGCTCACCCTGTGGGCGCTGCTGCCGCTGCTCGTGCTGCCCTTCGGCGTGCACCGGATCGGCTCGGTCATCCACAAGCGCAACGCGAAAATCCAGGACCACTTCGGCGTGCTCACGGCGGCGGCGCAGGAGAATCTCGCCGGCATGCGGGTAGTCAAGGCGTACGGCCAGGAGGAGCGCGAGATCGAGAACTTCCGCGCCGTCTCCGAAACCTACATCGGCCTGAACATCAGCCTCGCCAAAGTGCAGGGGATTTTCGCCCCCCTCATGCGCCTCATCGCCGCCCTCTCCTACCTCACGGTTTTCTACATGGGGGGCCTGAGAGTGATCAACGGGACCGAAACGCTCGGCACCGTCATCACCTTTTTCGGCTACCTGGCGCTTATGACCTGGCCCGTGATCGCCATCGGCTGGGTCGTCTCGCTCTACCAGCGGGGGTTGGCCTCGCTGGCCCGGGTCAACCGGCTGCTCCACACGGAGCCCGAGGTCCCGGAGGGCGGGGGTCGGGCCGCGGCCGGGCCGATGGCGGGGCGCATCGAGTGCCGCAACCTGCGTTTCAGCTACAACGGCCGGCCGGTGCTCGACGGGGTCAATCTGATGATTGAACCGGGGCAGACAGTCGGGCTCCTCGGCCTCACCGGTTCGGGCAAGACGACGTTGGTGAATCTCATCGCCCGCCTCCACCCGGTCGAGCGTGGCATGCTCTTCATCGACGGCGTCGACGTGAACGACTGGCCGCTGCGCGAGCTGCGGCGGCAAATCGGTTTCGCCACCCAGGAGCCGTTCCTGTTTTCCGACTCCATCGCGGCGAACATCCGGTTCGGCCGTCCCGAGGCCGGCCTGGCCGCGGTGCAGCAGGCCGCCCGGATCGCCGCCCTCGACAAGGATGTCGCCGAATTCCCCCAGGGGTACGAGACGATGGTGGGCGAGCGCGGCATCACGCTCTCCGGGGGCCAGAAGCAGCGCACCGCCATCGCCCGCGCGATCGTGGTCGATCCCCGGATCATCATCCTCGACGACGCGACCAGCGCGGTCGACACCGAGACCGAGCACGAGATCAGTCAGCGCATCAAGGAGGTACTGACGGCGCGGACGGCGATCGTGATCTCGCACCGGGTGTCGTCGGTCAAGGATGCGGACCAAATTGTGTGTTTCGACGACGGCCGGATCATTGAGCGCGGCGACCACGAGGCGCTCATGGCGCGCAACGGCTTCTATGCCCAGCTCTACAGGTCGCAGCTGCTGGAAAAAGAACTGGAGGCGCTGTGAGCGGCGCCCGGGACTACCACGAGGAAGAGGCGCTCGGGAAGGCGTACGACGCGCGCCTCATGCGCCGCCTCCTGACCTACATGCGGCCCTACCGCGAGCTCACGGCCGGCGCCATCCTGTTCATCCTCCTGGCCGCGGCCGCGCAGATTTCGCTGGCCTCCATCACCAAGTGGGGGATCGACAGCTACATCAAGGCCGGCCGGGCGGATGGGTTCCACGCGGTCGCGCTGGTCTATCTCGCCGCCGTCTGCGGGATTTTGTTTTTCTCCTGGGGGCAGATCATGACGACCGTGCGGCTGGGGCAGAAGGTGCAGCACGACCTGCGGATGCAGGTGTTCGAGCACCTCCAGCGCCTGCACCTGCGCTATTTCGACCGCAACCCGGTGGGGCGGCTGGTGACGCGGGTCACCAACGACGTCAACACGCTCAACGAGCTGTTCGGCACGGCGGTGGTGGCGGTGATCGGCGACCTCTTTATGATCCTCCTCATCGTCGTCTACATGCTCTACCTCAACTGGCAGCTCGCGCTGATCACCTTCCTCGTGGTGCCGGTGCTGGTGGGGGCGACCTTTGTGTTCCGGGCGCGGGCGCGCGAGGCCTACCGCCAGGTGCGCCTGAAACTCGCGCGCATCAACGCCTTCGTCCAGGAGCACGTGACCGGCATGGCGGTCGTGCAGTTGTTCACGCAGGAAGAACGCGCCTACCGCGAGTTCGGCGCCATCAACCTCGACCTCCAGGGTGCGCACCTGCGCTCGGTGATCTACTACGCGCTGTTCTACCCGGCGGTCGAGATCATCGGCGCCGTGTCGCTCGCGCTCGTCCTCTACTTCGGGGGCGTGCGGATCATCGGCGGCGCCATGACGTTCGGCGAACTCACCGCCTTCATCTGGCTGGTCGAGCGGTTCTACCAGCCGATCCGCGATCTCTCGGAAAAGTACAACGTGCTGCAGTCGTCGATGGCGTCGTCGGAGCGCATTTTCAGACTCCTGGACACGGCGCCGGAGATTTCCGACCCGCCGCGGCCGCGGGCGATCGCCGCCTTCCGCGGGCGCATCGAGGTCGAGAACCTCTGGTTCGCTTACGAGGACGAAGACTGGGTGCTTCGCGACCTCACGTTCTCGGTCGAGCCGGGCGAGCGGGTGGCGGTGGTCGGGGCCACCGGGGCCGGCAAAACTTCGCTCGTGAACGTGCTCTTCCGCTTCTACGACTATCAGAAGGGATCGATTCGGCTCGACGGCGTCGAGATCCGCGATCTCGCCCTCAGAGAGCTGCGCTCGCACCTCGGGCTGGTGCTGCAGGACGTGTTCCTCTTCTCCGGCGACTATGCCGGCAACGTCCGGCTGCGCAACGAGGGCATCGGCGACGAACAGGTCCGCCAGGCGCTCTCGCGCGTCGGATTCGACCGCTTTTTGAAGCACCTTCCCGACGGAATCCGCACCGAGGTGAAGGAGCGGGGGGCGACGCTTTCGACCGGGCAGAAGCAGCTGCTGTCGTTCGCCCGGGCGCTGGCGTTCGATCCGGGGATCCTCATCCTGGACGAGGCCACCAGTTCGGTGGACACCGAGACGGAGCACCTCATCCAGCAGGCGCTCGAGGAGCTGCTCGCCGGGCGGACCTCGATTGTCATCGCCCACCGGCTCTCGACTATCGAGAAGGCCGACAAGATTCTGGTGCTCCACCACGGCCGCCTGCGCGAGATGGGGCGGCATGAAGAGCTCTTGAGCCGGGGGGGGATCTATCGTACCTTGTACGAGATGCAGTACCGGAGAACCGCCGCGGCGCCGGTCAACCGGCAGGCGGCCGCCAAGTGAGGACCATGGAACTGTCGGCCCGCGACCTGAGCCGTTTTCAGCGCTTTGCCGAAGACACCGCGCGCCTCGCCGGGGAGCTGCTCAAGAAGCGCTTCCACGCCGCCCACCGCGTCCGCTACAAGGGCCGCATCGACCCGGTCACCGAGGCGGATGTCAAATCCGAACGTCTCATCACCGCGCGCCTCCGCCGCGCGTTCCCGGGACACGCGCTCCTGGCCGAAGAGGGATCCGGGACAGGCGCCGCCGCCGAGTTCCAGTGGGTGGTCGATCCGCTCGACGGCACCGTCAACTACGCCCACGGTTTCCCGATCTACTGCGTCTCGATCGCGCTGCAGTTCCGGGGGCTCCCGGCCGCCGGCGCGGTGTACGATCCCGAACGGGACGAGATGTTCCGGGGGGCGCGCGGGCAGGGGGCGTACTGCAACCGCACCCGCCTTCGGGTGGCCCGCGAGATCGACCTGCAGCGCGCCCTTTTGGCGACCGGGTTCGGCTACAACGTGGCCACCGCCCGGCGCAACAACCTCGGCTACTTCGCGCGCATGGTGAAGCGCGCCCAGGGAGTGCGGCGGCCCGGATCGGCGGCGATCGACCTCTGCTGGCTGGCGGCCGGACGGATCGACGGATTCTGGGAACTCGATCTGCACCCGTGGGACACCGCCGCCGCCGTGCTCTTCATCGAAGAGGCGGGGGGGAAGGTGACCCGGACCGACGGCCGGCCGTTCGCAATCACCGACCGGTCCATCCTCGCGGCCAACCCGCGGCTCCACGCATCGATGCTCAAGGTCCTGTCGGGCAGATAGTTATCGTGTCCCGCCCACGCCGCGGCAGATGAGTGTTTGCTCAAATGTGGGGCGGCGCGTATATTATTCTCGCTTCATGCCCGGACTCCTTCGACCATTCGGAACGCTCTTTCGACCCCTACTTGAGCGAGGTTGATATGCATCGCGCATCACTTTTCGTCTGGGTCGCGGCGCTGGCCGTCTGCCCGCTCGCGGCGGTATCATCAGGGGACGTGTGCGGGGACGTGAACGGCGACGGCTCCGTGAGCGTCGCGGACGTCACCGGTGCCGTCAACTACCTCTTCCGGGGAATTCCCGAGCAGCCGTATTTCCGTCCGGCCGACGTCAACGGGGACTACGGCGTCACCGTGGCCGACCTCACCTGGTTGGTGTCCTACCTGTTCCGGGGCGGCCCCGCCCTCGAGTGCCCGGCCACGTTCACCCCGGCGATGGGCGACGGCTGCGTCGAAGCCTGGACGTCGACGGCCGGCGGCCAGCCGAATCCCGCGGTCCGTTCCTCGGGGTGTCTGACCGTGGCTCCCGACGACTCCGCGGAGTACATGTTTGTCGAGCTGGTCGGGAGGGATCTCCACGTCCACCATGTCAATGCATACTACCAGTGCTGTCTGGGGTATGCGGCGACGTTTGAGATCGACGGCCGCTCGGTCACGGTCCAGGAGGCCGACACCTCTTTCTTCCCCTGCCCGTGCATGTGCTACTTCAACCTCGAGGCGATCCTCCCCGGCTTCGCGGCCGCCGAGCCGGGCGAGTATGCGGTCACGCTGGTCGGCCTGGAAGGGGATACGGTCGGCGCGGACACGCTCGTGATCGGCGGGCCGGAGACGATGTCGCTGGAGGTGGTCGGCAAGGATCTGCGCGTCCGGCACTTGAACGCGCAGGCCAACTGCTGCCCCGCTTTCCTCACCGACGTCTTCGTCAACGGGGGCGCGATCACCGTGATTGAGTGGGACACGCTCTCCGCCTGCGACTGCCTGTGCACGTACAATCTGCTCACCGTGGTCAACGATCTCGAGCCGGGCGACTACGCGGTCACGCTCATCGGGGTGTGCACCTATCCGGTGCTGTGCGCTGCGATCGGAACCGACACCGTGACCATACCCGGCCGGTCGGCCGAGTGATCCGCGGCCGGCGCGCAAAAAAGTGCTTGACGGACCCACAGACTCCTTCTTTCTTGGAGGCGCACAACAGTCCAAGGAAGGAGGTGAATCAATGCGCAAGCTGTTCGTTACGGCCCTGCTGGTGTTCGCGGTGGCGATGGTGTTCGGTTTCGCGAGCGGCCAGGTTGCGGCGAAGGGCGGCGGCGGTGGCGGCACGAGCTGCTACTACTACTGCACCTGTGAAGGCAATCCGATGAAGTGCTGCCTGTTCAACGGCGTGTACTTCTGCTTCCCGACGGAAGAGATTCAGTGTACGCAGATCTATGAGTGCTAGGCGTCTGTTCGCCTTCGCACTCGGAATCTAGCGGTTGTGAAACGCCGCCGGCGGGCGACCGCCGGCGGCGCGCTCAGGAACGATCCCGAAAGCGCTCGCCCACCATGCCCGCCTCCCCGCTCCGACTGCTTCGCCTGCCGGTCGCGGCCGGCCTCATCGGCCTCGCCTCGCTCTTCGGCATCTATATCGGCACGGCGACCCGCAGCGTGGTCGAAAAGCCCGCTCCGGGCGACCTGCTGCCCAAGCTCAGCCTCGCGGTCGGGGAGGCCTTCCCCGAGATCCCGCTGGTCGACAGCGCCGGCCGGGGGCTGTCGAGCGGACAGGCGATTGGTTCCGACGGCGCGGTGATCGTCTTCGCCTACCTCGACTGCCCGCCCTGCGAGCAAATGATCAGGAGGATTCAGGATCTCATTGACCGGAAGATCCTGGCCGACACGCAGGTGCTGCTCATCGGCCCCACCACCGCTGCGGCTCACCTGCCGGCTTTTCACCGGCGCTACGGCTGGACGTTCCCGGCCTACGCCGATACCGGGGCTGTGGCGATGCAGCGGTACGGCGTCGAGGGGTTCCCGCTGCTGGCGGTGGTCGGGCCCGACCGGTTAATCCGGCATATTCGAACCGATGCCCGGATGCCGGTGGATCCCGCACAGGTGAAGGCTTGGCTGAGCGACTGATGCGGACGTCCGTGACCACCCGCCGAGGAACATCCGGCCGCCCGGTTCTGTTCTTGTGTTGCCCGTGGTTGCGCTGTAGATTGGCCTCTCACAGGAACGTGCGCGACAGCAAATTTCGGCAGGAGTCATGACGGAGCAAACTCTCATCACCTCCACCTCCGGGATCCGCGGTATTGTCGGTTCCGGACTCAATCCGGTGCTCGCGGCGTCGTACGGCGCGGCTTTCGGCACCTTTCTCACGCGCGGCAAGGTGGTAATCGGCCGCGATAGCCGGCCCTCGGGCGAATTGCTCATGCGCGCCGTGGTCGCCGGCCTGGCCTCGGTCGGGATCGACGTCATCGAGATCGGGGTGGTCCCGACGCCGACCGTGGAGATCGCGGTCAAGGAGTCGAAAGCGGCCGGCGGCATCTGCATCACCGCCTCCCACAACCCGTCGCCGTGGAACGCGCTGAAGTTTTTCAACCGGACCGGCGAGTTCATCACCCCGGCCCAGTTCCGGGAACTCGACGAGCTTTTCCGGTCGGGGCGTTTCGGCTACCGGCCGTATGACCGCCTGGGGTCAATCGACCGGCAGGAGGGTTGGATCGACTGGCACATCCAGAAGACTCTGGCGGTACCATTCGTGAATCGGGCGGCGGTTCGGCGCCGGAAGTTCCGGGTGGTGGTGGACGCTATTAATGGTGCAGGCTCGACGGCACTGCCCGCCCTGCTGCGAAAGCTGGGGGCCGGGGTGGTCGAGGTTAACTGCAAGGGGGACGGCGACTTTGTCCATGAACCGGAGCCGATTCCCAAGAATTTGCGGCAGCTCAGCCTTATGGTCCGTAAGCATAAGGCGGACATAGGAATGGCTTGCGACCCCGATGCTGACCGGCTGGCGCTGGTCGATGAGCGGGGACGCCCGATCGGCGAGGAACTGACTCTGGCTCTTTCGGTTCAGCAGGTCCTGACCCGGAAAAAGGGCCCGGTCGTCATCAATTTGTCAACCTCGAAAGTAACCGAACGGGTCGCCCGCGACCGGGGCGCAGCGGTGTACTATGCGAAAGTGGGCGAAGCGAATGTCGTCGAGCTCATGCGGGCGAAACGGGCGCTGGTCGGAGGCGAGGGGAACGGGGGAGTGATTTTGCCGTCGTTCCATGCCGGCCGGGACGCCCTCATGGCGGCTGCCCTGGTGCTGTCCCGTCTCGCCGAGGCAAACGTGGAGTTTTCAAGTCTTGCCGATTCCCTTCCGACCTATTATACTAGAAAGGACAAGGGGACCGTACCCGCCGACTTCTCTGCGCGGCTCGCCCGGTTTGAGCGGGAGGCGCCGGGACTGCTCGGGGAATTTGCCATCGATCGACAGGACGGATTGCGAGTGGATTTCTCGGGCGGATGGGTCCAGATCCGCACCTCGAATACTGAGCCGATTTTCCGCCTGATTGTAGAAACGGAAAGCAAGGACAGGACTGAACACCTGGCAGACCGGGTGATGGGATATTTTCGCGAGCCGAGGTAAGAGCCTATGTGCGGTATCGTGGGTTACGTGGGGCCGAAGCAGGCCAAGCCGATTCTCCTGCAGGGGTTGAAGCGCCTGGAGTATCGGGGATACGATTCGTCGGGGATCGCCCTGTTGACCGAGCGCGGCCTGATGGTGGCGAAGTCGGCGGGGAAGATCGCCAATTTGGAGAAGATGCTCAGCGAGAATGAGTTCGACAGCAGCCTCTGCACGCACGGCATCGCCCACACCCGCTGGGCCACCCACGGGGAACCCAACCAGCTCAACGCCCACCCCCACACCGACGGCCGGGGCGAAATCGCCCTTGTCCACAACGGGATCATCGAAAACTACCGCGCCCTCAAAGAATTCCTCCAGCGCCAGGGATTCGAACTCAAGACTGAGACCGACACCGAGGTCCTCGTCCAGCTGATCCGCTACTACTACCGCGACGATCTCACCGAGGCGGTGTGCGAGGCGCTCGCCCAGGTCGAAGGGACCTACGGGATCGCCGTCATCTCCGCCCGCCACCCCAACACCATTGTCGCCGCGCGCCAGGGCTCCCCCCTCGTGCTCGGCATCGGCGAGAAGGAGAAGTTCGTTGCCTCCGATGTCGCCGCCATGCTCGACCACACCAACAAGGTCATCTACCTCGACGAGGGGGAGATCGCGACGATCACTGACTGCTCGTACGAGATCACGACGATCCAGCGCGACAAGATCACTCCGCGGATCGAGGAAGTGTCGTGGACGCTCGACCAGATCGAGAAAGAGGGCTACGACCACTTCATGCTCAAGGAGATCTACGAGCAGCCGGTCACTCTCCGCAACGCCATGCGCGGGCGCATCAATCTCGACGAGGGCATTCCCCGGCTGGGCGGGCTGAACCTCCAGTACGAGGAACTGCGCCGGATCAAGCGGCTCATCTTCACCGCCTGCGGTACCTCCTGGCACGCGGCCCTGGTCGGCGAGTACCTCATCGAGGAACTGGCCGGCATCCCGGTGGAGGTCGAGTACGCGAGCGAGTTCCGCTACCGCTCGCCGATTTTCCCGGAGGACACGATCCTGTTCGGCATTTCGCAGTCGGGGGAGACGGCCGACACGCTCGCGGCGATGCGCGAGGCGAAGAAGCGCGGCGTCACCGTCCTCGGCATCGTCAACGTCGTCGGCTCGACCATCGCGCGCGAGACCGACGGCGGGGTGTACATTCACGCCGGGCCGGAGATCGGGGTCGCCTCGACCAAGGCGTTCACCTCGCAGGTGATGGCGATCTCGCTCATCGGCACGCTTCTGGCCCGGATGCGCCACCTCTCGGTGCCGCAGGGACAGGAAATGCTCGGCCACCTGGACCGCATTCCCGAGCAGGTCGACCGGATCCTCAAGAACGACCAGGCCATCAGGGAAATCGCCGAGCGCTACCACCGCGCCGACAACTTCCTCTACCTCGGCCGCGGGATCAACTTCCCGGTCGCGCTCGAGGGGGCGCTCAAGCTCAAGGAAATCTCCTACATCCACGCCGAGGGCTACCCGGCGGCCGAGATGAAACACGGGCCGATCGCGCTCATCGATGAAAACATGCCGGTCGTGGTGATCGCCCTGAAAGATCCGGTGCACGACAAGGTGATGAGCAACATCGCCGAGATCCGCGCCCGCAACGGCCAGGTGATCGCCATCGCCACCGAGGGGGACACCGAGATCGCCGACCGCGTCAATCACGTCATCTATGTCCCGCCGACCTACCGGCTGTTCACGCCGCTCTTGTCGGTGATTCCGCTGCAACTGCTGGCCTATCACATCGCCGTGCTGCGCGGCTGCCCGGTCGATCAGCCGCGGAATCTCGCCAAGAGCGTGACGGTCGAGTAGACCGTTTCGCACATGAGTGTCGACGGCGGCCCGCACCGGCGGACCGCCGTTTCTGTTGGCGGGGAAGGGGGGCTGCGATGGGGAGTCACCTTGAACGCTTTCTCAACTGGTCATAACGGCCCCCCGGTCTCGCCGGGCGGGTCCCACTTCGGTGCTGTAGACCTGACCGTTGAGTCTGATTCGGCGAGAGCCGGACCTCTGCTTGGTGTCGGGGGTCCTACCGAGTCAAGGCCCCGATGTCGGAAAGTACTGACGGGCGAACGGCGACACGGCGGCCCCGACCCCACTCTCCGTAAACGTTGGTGACCGTCAGCTTTCGGATCCGATTACACTATGGCAGAACCAACGACACTCGCTGGAAAGTAATCACTTGGGGTTCGCCGACCGAACCTGCCTGGACTCAATCCTGAGCGACGTGGTTCAGTGCTGATGCCGATGGTGCAAGTCCGGCCAATGCGGAAGCCGGTGCACCACAGGTTTGTGCAGGTGCTTATGCGTGTGCCGACCCGATATGATGCTCTCATGCACGTGTTCATGATGTCCGTCGTCGTGACTGTGGCTGTGCTCGTGGTCCAGTGCCTCGTGCTCGTGTTCGTGGGCGTGCTGCTCCCGAAATAGCAGCAATAACGACAGAGCCAGAAGCAATCCGGCAGCAACATGAACGACAGTTATTTCATCATTGAGCATGATGACCGAGAGAATCACGCCGAAGAACGGATTTGCCGCGAAGAACATTTGGCCACGCGTTGCTCCGATGTTCTGCGCGGATGTGATGTAAAGGACAATGCTTGCGCCGTAACAGACGATTCCTACGCCGAGCGCGGCGGCAGTCGTAGCCGCAGTCGCGGCGTATTCGCTCGACACGAGCCCAATGCCGAGGTTGACCGTACCAGCCACGATCCCCTTCCAAAACGTGCTCTGGGCAGGCGTAATACCATCGATGAGGGAAGTGAAATTGTTGTCGAATCCCCAACCGAGACAAGCTCCCATGATCAGCAACCCGGCGACTACTCCGGCGCTCTTTTCGCCAATAGACAATAGTGTTCCGGCAAGCAGCACACCAACCATGCCAAACCACCCAAACCGTCCCAGATGATCGCGAAACAGGAGAGTACCAAGGACAGCGGTTGCCACAAGTTCGAGCGGTAACCAAAGCGACACCGACGCCGCTGACGCAGCTTTAAGTCCAAACAATAGGAGAACTGGAGCCAGCACACCCCCAAAGAACACAGCGCCGGCCAATCGGAATTGGTTTCTCCGGTCCATTCGCCATGGCAGCGTGTAGGGCCGCTTTCCGAAAGCCAGCCCCGATGCTCCAATGGCGGCGCCCAGGTACAGTAACCCAGCCAGCTGAAAGGCATCAAGAGTTGAGAGCAACGCCTTGCTGAACGGAGTCGCCGCTCCAAACAGAGCGGCCGAAAGAAGGGCAAGAAACACGTAGGACATCCTGCAATAAGATGCCTTCTTTCGAATGCTGTTTCAAGAAAGTCCTGATCATGCTTCGGCCGGCTCCATGATTGTCGCAATTCAACACTCCCGATTAGAAGGGGATGAGCGCTGTATCGAATAATGCATCGAAGGCCGGAAGGAGATTGAGATGAAATGGATAACCCGTTCCAAAGTCAAAGTTGACCGCGTCGCCTGTCCGTGGCTCATCAACAGGTTCGTCGACAGGAATGCCGAGTTCATCTTCGTCCCGGCAAATCAGGCAGTGGCGGAAGCGAAGAAACAGAATGCCATTGCGTTCGACATCCCTGGCGTCGAACCAGGCCATCATGGCCGGGAATGTTCATTTGAAGCGATCCTCAAAAAGTACAGACTCACAGACGATCCTGCCCTCACGCTACTCGGTAAGATTGTCAATGGTGCGGACACAGATAATCAATTGTGGAATCAGCCGGAGGGACCCGGGTTGAGTGCAATCGCCGAAGGATTCCGCCATCTCGGATTCGAGGATGATCGCGAAATCAACACTGCTGAGTGGATAGTCTACGATGCTATATATGCTTGTTGTCAGGAGATGATCAGGCAGGGCAGGCACGACGGTGCTTTGAAGGAATGAACCTGAGGCCGGAACCCACAGCCGAGCCGCCGTCGTATGCTCTCGAACGACAACAACTTACAGATGCGGCGTACTTCAACAGGCCGGCCCGCCGGAGGACTTCACCGGGTGTGCATCCCCCCTACTGCTCCGCCTCCGGCAGATCCCGCTCGAGCTGTTTGTCGGACCGGAAACCGAGGGCGTAGTCGGCCTGCATGAGGGTGTGGATCTCGCGCGTGCCCTCGTAAATGGACGCCCCTTTCGCGTTCCGGTAGAACCGTTCCACCGGGTACTCATCGGAGAAGCCGTACGCGCCGAAGACCTGCACGGCGTTCGCCGCCGCCGCCTCCGCCTCGCGGCAGGCGATCCACTTGGCCAGCGAGGTCGCTTTGGTCGAGCGTACCCCCCGGTTTTTCAGCCAGCCCGCTTTCATCCAGAGATAGGTGCAGTACTCGTAGCCGGCCTCCATGTTGGCGATCATCTGCTTGACCAGCTGGTGCTCGCCGATGGGCTGCTCGAACGTGCGCCGGTCGAGGGCGTAGGCGACGCTCGCATCGCGGCAGGCGCGTATCAGCCCGCACGATCCGGCCGCCACCGTGTAGCGCCCCTGATCGAGACAGAACATCGCGATCTTGAACCCCTGCCCCTCTCCGTACACCAGGTTCTCGGCGGGGACTCTGACATCCGCGAACGCGAGGTACCCGGTGTTGCCGGCGCGGACCCCGAGCTTGCCGTGGAGCGAGCCGGTCGAAACGCCCTCCCAGCCGCGTTCGACGATGAACGCCGAGAGGCCGGAATGGTCCCGCGCGCGCTTTTTGTCCAGATCCGTCCAGGCGAACACGAGGAACTGGTCGGCCACGTCGGCCAGCGATATCCACATCTTCTCGCCGTTCAGGACATAGTGGTCGCCGCGCCTGACCGCCGTCGACTGGATCCCCACCGCATCCGACCCGGCAGCCGGTTCGGTCAGGCCGAAAGTCGCGATCTTCTCCCCCCGGGCCGCCGGAACTAGGTACTTCCGCTTCTGCGCCTCGTTGGCCCAGGTCAGAACGGGCAGCGAGAACAGGCCGATGTGAACCGAGAGGATGACGCGCGCCGAGGTGTCGGCGTACTCGAGCTCCTCCGAGGCCAGGCCGAGAGAGATGTAGTCGGTTCCCAGCCCGCCGTACTCCTCGGGGATGCAGAAGCCCAGGAGGTTGGCCTCTCGCATGGCGGGGAGCACCTCGGGGTTCATCTGCTGCCTGCGGTCGTACTCGGTGATGGTGGGGGCGACAACGCGGCGGGCGAGTTCGCGGGCCATGTCGCGCACAGCCAACTGCTTGTCGGTCAGGCTGAAATCGATCATCGGGCCGGGTTCTCCTTGAAGTTGGTGGTTCCGCTCCGGATATATACGCAGTCCGGGTTCCCCTGTCAAACCGGGGGGGCGGGCGGTTTGTGCCCGGAATCGCGGCGCTCTTTGGCGTTTGGATCGGACAAAATGGGTCGGATCAGCCCGCATCGACCGCCCGTTGCCGGACCCGCCCTTTTCGCGTATATTGCCGCACCCTCTGCCGGGGGAAAACGAAGCGCGAAGGACCAGCAGTGACGGAACCAGCACGTGTCAAGGCCGACCTTGTCCCCTTCCGACCCGAGGACGCGGAAAAGGTCATGTCGTGGATCGACTCCGGGGAGACGCTGCAGTACCTGTGCGGTGACGACACCTGGCCGCCGGCCGAGGATCTGTTGGCGTCGTGGCAGAAAGCCGACGCGGCCTCGTACCTCCTGCTGGCCGACCGCCGGCCGGTCGCCTACGCGGAGATCTGGGACCGTCCCCTCGAGCAGGCGGCCGAGATCGGGCACCTGCTGGTCGACCCGGCGCGGCGTGGCCGCGGCTACGGCACTCTCATGCTGCGGCTGCTCGTCGAGCGGGCCGCACACCATCCCCGCGTGCGCCGGGTGGTGCTGAATTTTCACCACGGCGACGAAACGGTGCTCGGCTGTTACCTGAAAGCCGGGTTTGAGCTGGTGGGCAGCGGACCGGACGGCGAGGGGCTGCGCATGGAGCGCCCGGCGGGGTAGCGCGGAGGCGCGCCACCGCCAGGCGCGGCGCCCGGAAAACGTGGAGATGACGACAAGCGGACTCCGTACGATACTCTTAACGATAGCGTAAGGACTTTCTGTATGACCGAGTACAAGAACATCATCGTCAGGAAAGACGCGGGCTGTCTCTGGGTGACCATCAACCGGGAGCGGGCGCTCAACGCGCTCAACCGCGAGACTATCGATGAACTGCAGCAGCTGTTCAGTTTCTATTGGACCGACGACGAGGTGCGGGTGGTCGTGGTCACCGGAACGGGTGAGAAAGCATTTGTCGCCGGCGCCGATATCACCGAGCTCGCTGAAACCGACCTTCGCACGGGCACCGACTACTCGGCCCGGGGCCTGTACTTGATGAAGACGATCCAGAATTTTCCCAGGCCGGTGATCGCCATGGTCAACGGGTTCGCGCTCGGCGGCGGGTGCGAGCTGGCCATGGCCTGCGACATTCGGATCGCCTCCGACAAGGCCAAGTTCGGCCAGCCCGAGGTCAACCTCGGCATCATCCCCGGATTCGGCGGCACCCAGCGGCTCCCCCGACTGGTCGGGCGCGGCACGGCGCTGAAGATGATCCTCACCGGAGAGATGATCGCGGCCGACGAGGCCAAGCGAATCGGGCTCGTCCAGGAGGTGGTTCCGGCGGCCGAATTGACCGCCCGCGTGCAGGCAATCGTCGAGTTGATCTGCGCGAAAGCGCCGATGGCGATCGCGGCCGCGAAAGAGTGCGTCAACCGCGGGCTCGATGTCTCCATGTCGGTCGGGTGCGACCTGGAGAAAGTGAGTTTCGGCCAGATGTGCGCGACCGGGGACAAGAACGAGGGGTGCGAGGCCTTCCTGGAGAAACGCAAGCCGATGTTCACGGGACACTGAGGGGCGCGTTCGAATTGCCGCCGGCGCCGGGCCGTGCACCCGGCGCCGCGCGATGCCGCGACCCGGCGGCGCTGCTGCGCCGCACCCCTCTGGATCCTCTCCCGCGCAGGGGTGCTCTCCTCCGTGTGCAAAGCCGCCGTCGCGACGACAACCGCCATCAACGAAGTCAGGAGTCATTGCGCCATCCTGCTTCCCTGCGGAAACGGGGTCTGTTACATTGCGGGGAAACCGGAGGCTGCGAACTTGTCAAGGGAGCACTAATGCAGAGCGACGCCATCCCCCTCCATCGGCTCTATGGCGACCTGGCCTGGCTCTGGCCGCTCATGAGTCCGCCCGCGGAGTACGTCGCCGAGGCCGCCCACTGGAAGGCCGCCCTTCGCGAAAACCTCGGCCCCGGCCGCCGCTGCCTGCTCGAGCTCGGCGTCGGCGGTGGGCACAACCTGTCGCACCTGACCGGCGAATTCGATGCCGTGGCGGTCGACCTCTCCGAGCCTATGCTGGCGCACTCGCGCCGCCTCAACCCGGGGGTGGAGCACTTCCTTGGAGACATGCGCACGGTGCGGCTGGGGCGGACGTTCGATGCCGTGGTGATCCACGATGCGATTGCGTACATGCTGAGCGGGGACGATCTGCGCGCCGCGTTCGCCACCGCCGCCGCCCATCTGGGCACCGGCGGGGTGTTCGTCACCTCCCCGGACTACGTGGCCGAGACGTTCGTCGACGGGTCGATCGCCTGCGAGACGCGGCCGTTCGACGGCGGGTCGTTCACCTATGTCGAGTACCAATGGGATCCCGACCCGTCCGACACGCAGACCGAGACGGTGTTCACGTATATTATTCGCCGCGGCGGGAAGGTGCAGATTGAGCAGGACCGGCACCTGTTCGGGCTGTTTCCGCTCCGAACCTGGGAATCGCTGATGGCGCAGGCCGGGTTCGCGGTCGCGCGCCGCGACTACCCGGTGCGTGACGATGGCCAGCCGGGATGGCTGTTGATCGGGAGAAAGCTCTAGTCCAGCGAGGAGCGCATGGGGATAACAATCAATCCGGTGGCCGAAAGCGACCGCCCCTGGGTGGAGGAGGTTTTCCGCTCCTGGGGGGCCGATTTTGTCGTCACCCGCGGGCGCAAGGTCTGCCCGGAGGAAACCGAGGGGCTGTATGCGGCCGACGAGCGGGGGAGGCGGATCGGTCTGCTCACTTTCCAGATCGCCGGGACGCAGTGCGAGGTCGTGACGCTCGACGCGTTCGAGAAGTTCCGGGGCATCGGCACGGCCCTGATGGACCGCGCGGTCGCTCTCGCCCGCGCGCGTGGGTGCACCCGCGTCTGGTTGATCACGACCAACGACAACCTCGATGCGATTCGCTTCTACCACCGGCGGGGGTTGGTGATCGCCCATGTGCATGTCGGAGCCATCACGGAGTCGCGTCGGCTCAAACCGAGCATCCCGCTCCTCGGCGCCTACGGGATTCCGATCCGGGACGAGATCGAGTTCGAGCTGGTTCTCTGACCCGGCCAGGGGCTCTTTACAGCGGCCCGCCGGGTGCGTATACTACGGACGCCGGTTGCCCGCGGGATCGCCGGCGGACGGACGGTGCGGCGGCGGGAATCCGGCCGCATCTCGATTGCGAAGGAGGACTCCATGAAAACGTTCTTTCTGTTCACCAAGCTCGCGCCGTCGGACGGCAAGCGGATGCGCGAGCGGCAGTCGCTCGGGCGGGCGTGGCTCCACGAGGTCAAGGAGAAGTGCCCGGACGTGAAATTCCTCTCCCACTACGCGCTCCTCGGCGACTATGATTTCGTCGACATCTACGAGGCGCCCGACGAAGAGACGGCGATGAAGGTCTCGATGATCAGCATGGACAAGGGGGCGTTCCAGGCCAAGAGCGTCCTGGCGATCCCCTACGCCCGCCTGGTGGAACTGGCCAATGAGTTGTGAGGCGGAGGGGGAGAACCCCGTCGCCGGGCCGAGCGCCGCGACCGGGTGCGTCGGAGCATCGGGAAATCGACTTGCGGGCGCGGACGAAAGCATTCTCCGGCCGGGACTGCGGCGGTCCCGGCGGTCGTGAATGGTGACCTGTGAGTAAACCACCGATGGGACAATCCGCTCTCACGTTTCACCCGCTCACTCCGGAGCGATGGGGTGATTTTGAGGCCCTCTTCGGCGTGCGTGGCGCCTGCGGCGGATGCTGGTGCATGTACTGGCGGCTGTTCCGCCTCGCATTCTCGATCGGCAAGGGGGAGGGCAACCGCCGGGCCATGCAGAAACTCGTCCGGGCGGGAACGGAACCGGGCATTCTCGCCTACGACGGCGAGCGGCCGGTCGGCTGGTGCGCGGTGGCGCCCCGGGAGGAGTATGTCCGGCTAACGGCGGCGCGCACGCTCAAGCCGATCGACACCCAGCCGGTCTGGTCGATCGTGTGCCTCTTCGTGGACAAGGGCTACCGGCGGCGGAACGTGTCGACCGAGCTGATCCGCGCCGCCGCGGCGTTCGCTTGCGCGCGGGGCGCCCGTATCGTCGAGGGGTATCCCTACGACTACCGTGGCCGCGCGAAGCACCAGCCGCCGCCGTTTGTGTACACCGGGCTGATTCAGGCTTTCGAGCGGGCGGGGTTTGTCGAGGTCGCGCGGCCGTCGAAATCACGCGCCATCGTCCGCCTCACCCGGCGCTGACCCAAGCCGCCTACTCCATCACCAGCCGCAGCGGCCTCAGGTGGCCGGCATGCTTCTTCTCGGCGTTGTCGAAGACGGCGATGCCGAGATAGAGTTCGCTCTGAAAACCGATATCGGTCGGCGATCCGGTCGCCAGCAGGCGCGACAGCTCGACCGTCCACACGCCCTCGCGCCACACGCCCCGCGCCTCGATGTCGCCCCGGTCGCCGGTTGACGGCGCCACGAGCACCGCCGGAATGCGGTGCCCGAGCGGAAAGGTGTCGGCCCGATGGTCGTAGGCCTCGTACCCCGGTGTCCCGTAGAGCAGCCAGTCGCGGAAGAGGCGGTGGGTGGGGACGAAGTAGGGGAAGCGGAGGATGCTGTCGAGGTTGTCGCGATAGCCGCCGGCGGCGAGGTTGTCGAAGAACCGCCCGTCGCCGCTCTCCCCGGCCGGGGCCGCCCAGTAGCGGTCGTCCGCCTCTGCCGTCGGGTTGGTGCTCACCGCCATCCACACCCACACGTCGGCCGTGTCGCCGCCGGTGAAATGCCGTCCGGGGCGGCTCGCGCGGCCGACGTGGCAGGTCGAGGCACACCCTCCCGAGCGGCTGAAATAGAGCGCCGCCTGGTCCTCGAAGAAGATGTCCTCGCCGTACGGGCCGGTGAAAACCGACCGCTCCGGGATCCATCCGGTGTCCGTCTTGACGAGGTGGCGGTTGAGTGAGCGGGTGTCGTCGGGCCAGCGCAGGAGGAAGAAGATGCGCTGGCGGTCGCGCGCAGTCTTGACCGTCACCGGCGCAGCCGCATAGAGGAAGTTGGCGCCGCCCTGGGTTTGGACGATGGCCGAATCTGCACCGGCCCACTCGCCCTCCCCCAGGTAACCGTCGATCACGATCGGGCTGCCCGCAGCCCGGCAGGCGAGCGTCGGCGGCCGGCCGAGGGAGACGTGGAGCGCGGTCCCGCCGGCCACGGCGACGGCGGCGGCGATTGCCAGCGCGGGCCACCTCACCGCGCCGACCAAGGGCTTCCCGGAAAACATGCAGGCGACCCGCCCGCGCAGCGACAGAGAAACCTCCAGCGTGTGCAGCGCCGCGAAGAGGACGAGGAGCCGGAAGCTCCACTGGTGCACGAAGCTGTTGAACAGGTAGCCGGGGCCGCCGGAGTAGAGACCGGCCGCGAGGCTTGTGCCGGTGAGGAGTGCGGCGGCGGCGAGGACCAGCATGGACAGGTATGTCAGCTTCCGCGTGAACGAATATTCGGACCTGTGGAAGAGATCGGTCAGCCGGCGGTGCTCGCCGGTGAACAGGAGATAGGCGCAATAGAAGATGCCGGTGGCGGCCAAGAGCACGCCGGCGAAAAGGTGGAGGCGGTAGATGTTGCCGGTCGGGGTAAGCCGGTCGATGAGCGCGCGGACCTCGGGTGACAGCCACTCCGCGCCGTTGACGACGGCGATGCGCAAGCCGGTCGCCGCCAAGAGGATGAACAGCGCGATGGCCAGCGCGTGGGCGGTCCGTGCGGGTAAGCTGATCGTGGGGGCCGGGCGCGACATGCTTTCATAATGCGGAGGGTGGCCGCGCCGGCCAAGCGATTTGTTGCCCGCGGGCGAATTTCCCTTGGATAATCGCCGCGCCGGCCCGTACATTATAGCATGCAGGGTGCGGTGTGAACCGCGTGTCGCCGCGTTCACTGACAGGCGCTCTCAGGCGAGTGCGACCCCACGTTGCGAAATGCACGGACCGGCCTGTGATCACGCGGTTCGGCCTCACTACTACCAGTCAGGAGGCCGAGATGTTTGCGACCGATTCAGCGACCACCCGCCGGCGTATCGAGGATTTGCGCCATCAACTCCTCGAACTCCGGCGCCAGGTGCGCGAGTTGCGGAAAACCGTGCCGGAGGAGGTGATTGGCCGCGAGTACGTCTTTGCGGGTCCGCGCGGAATCCGCATCACCCTCGCCGACCTCTTCGGGGACCGGGACGAGCTCATCATCATACACAACATGGGACGCGCCTGCCGGTACTGCACGCTCTGGGCGGACGGCCTCAACGGTCTCGTCCCGCACCTGGCCGGCCGGGCGTCTCTCGTCCTCGTGTCGCCGGATCCGCCCGAAATCCAGCAGGCGTTCGCCGCCTCCCGCGGGTGGCAGTTCGACCTCTGGTCGACCGGCGCCGAGTTCCTCGTCGACATGAAGATGGCCGACGAGAAGGGTTCCCCCTGGCCGGGGATCTCCGCCTTCGTCCGGCGGCCCGACGGGACCATCGTGCGCACCGCTTTCGATTACTTCGGCCCGGGCGACGACTACTGCGCGGTCTGGCACATCTGGGACATGTTCCCTTCCGGCGCCGGGGGATGGGAGCCGCGCGAGGGCTGAACGGGAGGGCCGCCCCGCCAACGCGCCGTGCGCAGCCGCGGCCGGGAGCCATGAATTCGGCGCGGACCGCAACAATCCTCTTGTGCCGGCGTATCTAATAGACTAAGTTGGTCTATTATCCTGCCGGCGGCCGGCAGGGGCAGAGAGGAGACCGCGACCACGGTGGCGGACACGCTGCGACTCATGGGCATCCTGGCGCACCCGGACGACGAATCGCTCGGCATGGGCGGAGCCTTCGCCCGCTACGCCCGCGAGGGGGTTGAAACCTTTCTCATCACCGCCACCCGGGGCGAGCGCGGCCGGTTTCGTGATCTCCGCGGCGAGGCCCGCCCGCCGATGCCGGTCGTGGCCCGCGCGCGCGAGGGAGAGCTCCGCGCGGCGGCCCGCGTTCTGGGCGTCCGGGAGGTCCACTTCCTGGACTATGTCGACGGCGACCTCGACCGGGCCGAACCGGCCGAGGCGATCGCCCGGATCGTCGGCCACCTGCGGCGGCTGAACCCGCAGGTGGTGGTGACGTTCGCGCCCGACGGCGCCTACGGCCACCCGGACCACATTGCGATTTCGCAGTTCACCACCGCCGCCATCGTCGCCGCCGCCGATCCGGCCTTCCCCGCTCCCGGCGCGCCTCCCCACGCAGTCGCCAAGCTGTACTACCTGGCCTGGACCAGGGCCAAGTGGGATGCGTATCAGGCGGCGTTCAAGCAGCTCGCGACGACGGTCGACGGGGTTGAGCGCCGGGCGACTCCCTGGCCCGACTGGGCGATCACCACGGTCGTCGACACCGCCGCCTACTGGGCGGTCGCGTGGGAGGCCATCTCCTGCCACGAGACCCAGCTGGCGATCTACACCAAGCTGGCCGACCTGCCCCCCGAGTACCACCGCTCCCTCTGGGGCACGCAGGAATTCTACCGCGCTTTCAGCCTCGTTAACGGCGGCCGGAAGCGCGAGACCGACTTGTTCGAGGGACTGCGCTGACCGACACCCGAAACGTCCGCTACCTGGGAGAGACCCGTGAACAGCAATGACCGCACTGCCGCCCGCCATACGCCGATCGATCTGTCGCCGGAGGAATTCCGGGCGCTCGGCCGCGACCTCGTGGACCGCCTTGCCGGGCTGTTCGCCTCGCTGCGCACCCGTCCGGTGACGCCCGAGGCGGCGCCGGGCCGCATCCGCGAGCGCCTCGGCGCCGACCGCCCGCTGCCCGATCAGGGATCCGACCCGGCCGCGCTGCTGGCCGACGCCGCCGACCTGTTGTTTGAGCACTCTCTGTTCAACGGCCACCCCCGCTTCTGGGGATACATCACCTCCTCGCCCGCGCCGATCGGCGCGCTCGCCGACCTGCTCGCGGCGGCGGTGAATCCGAATGTCGGCGGGTGGAAACTGTCGCCGATGGCCTCCGAGATCGAGGCCCAGACCGTCCGCTGGATCGCCGAACTGGTCGGGTACCCCGCCGACTGCGGCGGCCTGCTCACCAGCGGCGGCAACGCCGCCAACTTCATCGGCATCCTCGCCGCCCGCGCCGCGCGCGCGCCCTGGGCCGTGCGCGAGGAGGGGATGCGCGGGGGCCGGCGCATGATCATCTACGCCTCCTCCGAGACGCACACCTGGCTGCAGAAGGCCGCCGACCTGTTCGGATTCGGCACCGAGGCGATCGCCTGGATCCCGGTCGACCGTTTCCGGCGGATGGATCTCGCCCGCCTTGAGGCGCGGGTGCGGACCGACCGGGCCGAGGGACACTTTCCGCTGGCGGTCGTGGGCTCGGCGGGGACGGTGAGCACCGGGGCGGTCGACCCGCTCCGCGACCTCGCTGCGTTCGGCCGCGACCAGGGGCTGTGGTTCCATGTCGACGGCGCCTACGGCGGGTTCGCGGCCGCGCTCCCGGAAGCGTCCGAGGATCTGCACAGCCTCGCCCTGGCCGATTCGCTCGCGATCGATCCGCACAAGTGGCTCTATGCGCCGCTGGAGGCCGGCTGCGCGCTGGTGAGGGATGCCGAGAAGCTGCGCCACGCCTTCTCCTACCACCCGCCGTACTACCATTTCGAGGAGGAAGCGATCAACTACTTCGACTACGGCCTGCAGAATTCCCGCGGTTTCCGCGCGCTCAAAGTCTGGCTGGCCCTCCGCCAGGTCGGTCGGGCGGGCTATGTGCAGATGATCCGCGACGACATCGCCCTCGCCCGCCACCTCTTCGCGCATCTCGCCGCGTATCCGGACCTGGAGCGTTTCACCTGCGATCTTAGCATCGCCACTTTTCGCTACGTGCCGGCGGACCTGCGGGCCGGCGGCGGGGAGGAGGCCCGGGAGTACCTGAATGAACTGAACGAAAATATCCTTGAGCGCATTGAGCGCGGGGGAGAGGCCTTCCTCTCGCCGGCGATGATCGAGGGCGTCTATGCGCTGCGCGCCTGCGTGGTGAATTTTCGCACCACGCGCGAGGACATCGAGGCGCTCCCGGAAATCGTCGTGCGGGTCGGGCGCGCGGCGGACGCGGCGCGGCGCGAAAAGACACTCCGCCGGTAGCGGGCCGCCGGCGCTCCCTCAGGTAAGCCGGTGGCGCATCCAGACATTCGGCTCAAGGTACTCGGCCCGGTCCCGCTCGCGGTCCACCCGGACCGGCGCCAGCCCGCCGGGGACAACGTACTCGCCGGAACCGGGGAAGGTCAGCCCCGTCCACGCTTCCCACTGGGCGATCGAGCCGGGGATGTACATCGAGCGCGCGCAGACGCCCACGATCTCCGCGCCCAGGCGGGCGTGCACACGCATCCACGGATCGAACGGCAGTCCGTCATCGCGCGTCCACCGGATGTAATGCTCCATGGGGATCAGCGGGTAGTCGCCTTTGCGGTTGGGCCGCACCGGGGCGAACAGGTTACGGCAGCCGCGGGCCCGCCCGATCGCCGCCATGGCCGCCACCACCTGTCCGCTCAGGCCATGCCCGAGCTGCGCACGGTCGACCATGATCTGCAGGGCGAACTGGTTCTTTGGTGCAAACGTCGCCCGCGCCGCCAGCTCCGTGAGTATCCAGTCGATCCCGGTGTCCGGAAGCTCGGCCGGTTTTCCCTCCCATGGCAGGGGGCAGGAATTGCCGACCGCGATCACCCGCCGATCTTCGCCGTCGAGCAGGAAGAGCTGGTATTCCGGGTAGCGTTCGTAGAGCAGGCGCCAGTTGTCCTCGACGACCGGATCCCGGAGCATGAATTTCGGCCACAAGTCCGATGCCAGCCGGTTGATTTCCGATTCCAAGCCGGGACAGTCGCGGAGCGTGGCCACGGTGAACGGCGGATGAGACATGCAATGCTTCCTCTACACGGCTTTGGGGCCGAACTTTGCCGGCCAGTATAGCACGCGCGCGGGAAAAAGGCCAGCCGAATCAGGCCGGCGCAATTGACAACTTGCCCCGCCGCGACAAACGGCGTATACTGAACCGCACCTGCAACCAAGGGGTCGCTATGAAACCGGTCACCTGCCGGGCCGAATTGGTCCAGGATGACGCCACCAGCGGCTGCGGAATCACGCTGCCGTTCGACCCGAAAGCGCAATTCGGCAAAGTTCGGGCGCCCGTGGTCGCCACGATCAACCGGTATTCATTCCGCACGACCGTTTTCTCCATGGGCGGCTGCTACTGGATTCCGGTTAATAAATCCAACCGTGACGCGGCCGGCATTGCGCCGGGAGACCGGTTCAAGCTCCGAATCGCACTCGATACTGAACCCCGCGCCGTTACTCCGCCGGCGGACTTGAAGGAAGCCCTGGCCGGCGATCCCACGGCCAAAACCGTTTGGGACAAACTCAGCTATACCCACCGCCGCGAGTACGTCGAGTGGATCGCGCAGGCCAAAAAGCCGGAGACCCGGGCGCGCCGCCTGCAGAAAACGCTCGAAAGGCTGAAAGAACCTCGGTGACGGCGCTGGCGGCAGAGCGCTCGCCCGATCCGCCCGGGAGCAAAGGTGGCTTCGCGGCGGTTGTACTCATTGATCGCCGAATAAGGAGCTTTCTTCAATAAGGAGTTTTCACCATGGCGGTATCAAGCGCGGTGACAGTCGGCAGGAAAGCCCCGGCCTTCGCCCTGCCCAACCAGCAGGGCGATACAGCTCGGCTCTCGGATTACGAGGGGAAATGGGTGGTCCTCTACTTCTACCCCAAGGACGATACGCCGGGATGTACGACCGAAGCCTGCGACTTCACCGATAATCTGAGCCGGTTGGACAAGCTCAATGCCGTCGTGCTCGGCGTCTCGCCCGATTCGGTCGAGAGCCATGCGCGGTTCGTGGAGAAACACAACCTGAAGGTCACCCTCCTTTCGGATCCCGAGAAGAAGGTGCTGCAGATGTACGGCGCCTTCGGCGAGAAGATGATGTACGGCAAGGCGACGGTCGGGGTGATTCGCTCCACCTATCTGATCGATCCGGGCGGCCGCATCGCCTACGCTTGGCCTAACGTGAAAGCGACCGGCCATGCTGAGAAAGTCGCCGCGAAACTGGCGGAGCTGGCGCAGCGATGAAAAAGGGACGCACCCCCGTGCCGCCGGTGGCGTTGCTACTGACAATCGAGACCAACCGGCTTGCTTCGACGTCCCGGCCGGAGTTGCAAGGTGAAACCACATGCGCCTGACGGACATACGATGATCGCCCGTCGTTCTGCAGTTCCCCGCGTGTTGCCCACTCTCGATGGGGAGCGGGTGCGCCTTCGGCCTCTGCGCCATGATGACGCCTTGGCCATATGCCGGTGGCTCCAGGATCCTGAGCTATCCCGCCGTCTCGAACTGCTTGAGCGACCGTTCACATTGGGGACCGCCCGGATGTGGGTTCGGATCGCCGTCGCAGGTGTCGGGGACCGGACCGGCTTCTTTTTCGCGATCGCCGATTGCAGAACCGACGATTTGCTCGGGATGATAGCTCTGCATGGGGTGAACTGGCATGACCGCAACGGCGAGATCTTCTACTGGCTGGCACGGCCGTTCTGGCGGAGCGGTCTCACCGAAGATGCGCTCCGCCTGCTCCTCGGATTTGCTTTTCGCCGGCTCCGCCTTCACCGCGTCTGGGCCAGCGTCGTCGAAACCAACCGCCCTTCCACGGCCCTGCTCGAAAAAGCCGGCTTCTCCCGCGAGGTGGTACGGCGCGACGCGCGCCGCCGGGGGCGCGCCTGGTTGGATATGTACACCTATGGTCTCCTGGGGGAGGAATTTGCCCCGCAGCGCCGCCGCGTATGATAACAACCGCCCCCGACAGTATCACTAAGATCCCCTCCCTTCAGGGCGCTCTCATCAACCTCCGGCCGGTACGCCCGGCCGATATCCGCGCCATCGCCCGCTATGCCAACGACCCCTCGGTTGCCCGGTGGGTGCCGAACCTTCCCCACCCCTATACCTCCGCCCACGCCCTGCAGTGGGTGCGGTTGGCGAAGCAGCTGGCGAGCGATGCCGCCGGGTACAGCTTTGGTATCGAGCATCCCGACTCGGGGGAAATTATCGGTATGATCGGGCTGAAAGATGTGGATTGGACCGACCGCCGGGCAGAAGTCGGCTACTGGCTTGCGAAGACCATGTGGCGGCGCGGCTATATGGAGGAGGCGCTTGGGCTGGCCGCCCGGTTCGCCTTCCGCGACCTCCGCCTCCACCGCCTCACCGCCCTCGTCCTGGCCCCCAACGTCGGCTCTGCCAGATTGCTGGAGAAAGTCGGGTTCCGGTACGAGGGGACCCGGCGCAAGGACTGCCGCCTCCGGCGCCGCTGGTACGATGTGGCCGTCTACGGGCTGCTCGCGCGCGAGTGGGCGGGTCCGCCGGCCCGCCGCCCGTGATTGTCGTTGACGGACGGGGGAGATGAGACTATACTTGTACATGTAGAGGTTCCTATCGACCCCGCCCCGGGGCCAGGCTCGCCTCCCCGACCGCCGGGAGTACCGTCTCTAGTCCGTGTCCGCGTCCATCGAATGAAAAGAATAAAGCGACGATAAGTATGGAAAGGATGGTGCCATGAAAGGCCGTGTTCGCGCCCGACTCCGCCGTCGGCATGCGTTGCTGTCGGCGCTGGCCGCGGGACTGCTCCTGATCCCGGGCCTTGCCTCCGCCGAGACCGCCCCGCCGATCGGCGATATTCACCGCCCCTTCAGCGTTCGAACGACCGACGCCGAGGCGCGGCAGTTGCAGGCCGAGTCGGCGCCGGGTCTCCACGCCGCGCTGGCCGGAGCCGCCGGCCCTCAGCGGCTCGAGGTTCCGCTGCCGACCGGCGAGGCGGCGCTGCTGGAACTGGAGCGCTTCGACGTCGTGGCGCCGGACGCCCGGTTCGTTATCGCGGGCCCCGGCGGCGGCGCCGACCTGCCCCCGTCCGACGTCCTCCTCTACCGCGGCCGGATCGCCGGCGATGAGTACTCCTCGGCTTTCCTCGCCGTCTCCGGGAGCGGCATGATCAACGGTTTCATCGACGCGGCGGGGACGCGCTATCTGCTGGCGACGCCGTCCGCCTCCCTGAAATCGGGCGATCGCACGGTGACCATCCGCGAGGCCGCCGGCATCGGCGAACTCGAAGTGCCCTTCTGCGGCACGGAACCGGGGAGCGCGTTCGACGACGATCTGGAGATGGTCAAGGAAGCGGCGCTCAAGACGTCGGCCGGACCGAAACTGCTGTATCTGGCGATTGACGCCGACCAGGCCTATGTCAACATGTTCGGCAGCGCCGTGGAGGCGCGCGACTACATCGTGCAGCTGGCCGGCGCGGCGAGCGCCATCTACGTGCGCGACCTCGACCTGCGCCTGTGGCTGCGTTTCGCCCGCCTCTGGCCGTCCGGCGGCGAACCCTTCTCCCCCCAGGATCTCTACGGATTCCGCGACTACTGGCAGGTGAACGAAGACCCCTCGCCGTTCAACATCATTCACATGTTTTCCGGGCGGCGGGACACGCCCTACGGCGGCGTGTCCTTCATCTCGAATACCTGCAACGGCAACGCCTACGGAATCGACGCCCTGCTCAACGGCAGCTTCACGGCCCCCGTCACCTACCCCGACAACGGCAACTGGGACATCAATGTATTCCCCCACGAAATGGGCCACAACTGCGGCACGTACCACACGCACGACGACCAGTACAACCCGCACATCGACGACTGCGGCAACGGCACGCCGTCGGTGAGCACCATGATGAGCTACTGCCACACTTTCCAGGGATACCAGCGCAATATCGACCTGCGTTTTCACCGCCGGGTGGTCGGGATCATCCGCTCCGTCACCTATGCCGCCGGCTGCCACGGCTTCGACTGCAACGGCAACGGGGTTCCCGACGACGCCGACATCGCCGCCGGGTCGAGCCTGGACGTCAACAGCGACGGTATTCGCGATGAGTGCCAGGACTGCAACGGCAACGGGACTCTCGACCCGCTGGAGATCGCCGGCGGGGCTCCCGATGTCGACGGCAACGGCATTCTCGACGCCTGCGAGGCCGACTGCAACAGCAACGGGTTGCCCGACCGGTACGAGACGTGGGCTCTGCTGGCGGCCGATGCCGACGGGAATTTCCGGCCCGACGCCTGCGACCCCGACTGCGACAACAACGGCCAACTCGATTACAGCCAGATCCAGGCCAACCTGGCTCTCGATCTCGATCGCAACCGCGTGCTCGACCAGTGCCAGGACTGCAATGGGAACTTCGTCCCCGACTGGATGGACATGGGCCGCCAGTTCAACGTGTTCACGGGCGACCGTGTGCTCACGGGGATCGCCGAATTCCACGAGGCCAGCGGCGTGACCGTGGGCAGCTACCCGTCTGTTGCCACGGCCAACGACGTGCTGGCCGACCCGGCCGGCAGCTACATGTGGGTGGCGGCGACCGACGGTCAGGTGTATCGGCACGCGGTCGGCAGCGGCACGCTCAGCGTCTTCATCGCCGCCGGCAGCGGCGGACTCGGGCAGCCCTCCGGCCTGCTCATTCCGCCGTCCGGCGAACTGCTCGTGCTCGACCTGACCAACGCCGCCGTCCGCCGCTACAACCGCAGCACCGGAGCCTTCCTCGGCAACCTCGTCGCTCCCGGCGGCGGCGGGGTGACGCAGCCGCGCGGCATGGTATTCAGCCCCGACGGCGCTTCCCTGCTGGTCAACAGCTCCGACAACGGCGTCTACCGCTTCCTGGCCGCGACCGGCGCCTCTCTCGGGCTGTTCGTTTCGCCCGGCAGCGGCGGTCTCTCCGGCCCGCGCGGCATGGCCTTCCTCCCCAACGGCAACCTGGTCGTGTCGTCCTACAACACCAACCAGGTGCTTGAATACGACGGCACGACCGGCGCGTTTGTCCGGGAGTTCACCGATGAGTTCGGCCTCAGCTTGCCGTGGGGGCTCCGCATCGGCCCGAACGGCCACCTCTTCATCGGCGCCGAGGGCGCCGTGTTCGAGTATTTCCCCGATCTCGGTAAGTACTACCGCCGCTTTGTGCGCGGCACGAGCGCTGTCGACCAGGTCTCGGGTCTCGACTTCCTGCCCGCCTCGCCGCACGACGTCAACGGCAACCGCGTGCTCGATGTCTGCGAGGCGGGCGACCTTGACGGCGACGGCGTCCCCAATGTCAACGACAACTGCCCGACACATCCCAATCCGGCGCAGACCGATGGCGACGGCGACGGCGCGGGCGACGCCTGCGACAACTGCCTGGCGACCGTGAATCCCGACCAGCGCGATGTGGATAACGACACTCATGGCGACCTCTGCGACGATTGTCCCGCCGAGTACGATCCCGCGCAGGCCGACTCCGACGGCGATGGGCGCGGCGATGCCTGCGACAACTGCCCCGCGCTGGCCAACGCCGACCAGGCCGATGACGACTTCGACTTTGTCGGCAACCTCTGCGATCTCTGCCCAAACGACCCGATCAACGATCCCGACGGCGACGACCTCTGCGCCTCGGTCGACAACTGCCCGCTCAACTACAATCCCGGGCAGGAGGATCTGAACGGCAACGGCGTCGGCGATGCCTGCGAACTGCTGGTCTACGACACCGTCGCCACCCAGTCCACGCAGTTGATCATCGGAAGCACGGGGAACTTCGCGCGCGAGGGCACGGGGGGCGCCACCCTCGATTACTACGACGCCGGCGACTGCGAGTGGATCTACCTCTACGACGGATCGCCGGTGATCGCCTACCAGAGCGGCCCGGCCACGATCGCCGCCTCGTCGCTCTACGGCGACAACGGTTTCAAGAACGACCCGGCGGGCAAGCTCTCGGTCCCGACGATCGACTCCGGCGCCTTCCAGGTCTTCCGCTCAGCCAACGTGACCACGGCCGACGGGACGATCGGCCTGCAGAAAATCTGGTATGCGCCGCGGCAGCCCGACACCGCCCAGTTCGTGATCCAGCGGCTCCGCGTGTATTCGGCCGACGGGGCCGTCCACACCGGCGTCGCCATCGGCGAGTTCATGGACTGGGACATCCCAGGCAGCGGCAACGCCGGGGGGATCGATGCTGTCCGCAACCTGATCTACCTGCAGGGGAGCGGGTCCGGCTGCGAGGACAACTCCCTGCGGCAGGGCGGAGTCGCGCTGCTGGGGACGGTGGTCGACAGTCTCTGCATCGACCCCGCCGCCGTGCCCTACGGAGCGATCACCCAGGCCAATTCCGTCTACATCTATCCGACCGGCAATCTTGTTCCCAGCGAGGTCTGGACGCTCATGCAGCAGCCCGGCTACTCCGCTCTGACGTCCTACACTGATCAGTTCATCCTGATGACCTACTACAACGCCGCCTCGGTTGCGCCCGGCGACACCATCGACATCTACTCCGTCCTGGCGACCACGCTCGGGTCGGCGCCCCGGACCCTCCCGGTGGTGGTGGACCAGGCGCGGGTGTGGTTCGCCGGCCACGTCGGCTGCTACCAGGGCGGCGGCTGCTGCGTACTTCGCGGGGACTTCAATGACGACGGCTCCGTGAAGGTCTCCGACCTGACCGGTCTGGTCAACTACCTGTTCCGGGGCGGCCCCGCCCCGGCCTGCCTCGACCACGGCGACACCAACGGCGACGGGTCGATCAAGGTCTCGGATCTTACCCTGTTGATCAACTACCTGTTCCGGGGCGGTCCGCCCCCGGTCGCCTGCCCGTAGGGGAGAGGCGGCCGCGCGAGCTCGACGGCCCCCCGGTTGCCGGGGGGCCGTTTCTTTTCGCCGCGGGCACCGTCCGACGCACTGTCTGCCCGTCCCATGTGCGAATCTCATTGACAGAATCGGAAAAGCCGATATATTAGGGGTACCCTATTTTGAGGAATACCGCAGCATCTAATCGCTAACCGATCCGTAGTCCCTGGTCAGTTTAATACTAACGTTCTTTGCCAGTGGGGTAGTGTACCTATGTGCAAGTCGGTGGCCTCCCTCGTCGTAGCCGGCGTGTATCTTCTCTTCGGCTCAACCGTCCTTTCCGCCCCCGTTTCCACGGTGGCCAGCCCCTCGTTCCATGTCCCACCTGCGTTCGTTTCCAACCATGGCCAGTGGAGTCCGGAGGTCCACTTCCGGGCAAAGGTCGGCGATCTCACCGCCTGGCTGACCCCGGGCGGCGTCGTGTACGGACTGCGCGGTGCCCGCGAACTGGTCCGGGCGCGGTTCCTCGATGCCCGGCCGGCGCCGGTCATGTCCCCCTCCGAACCGGCCGGGTTTGCGGTCAATTTCCTGTACGGTTCCCGTCCCGATGCCTGGGTCGCCGATGCCGGCGCTTTCGGCCGGGTCACCCTGGAGCAGATTTACCCCGGTATCGACGCCGCCTGGTACTTGCGGGACGGGCGCCTGGAGTACGATCTGATCCTCGCCGGCGGGGCCGATCCCGGGACGATCCGGATGGCCTACGAGGGCGCGGATACCCTGGCGATTTGCGATTCGGGCGATCTGCTGGTGATGGTCGGGCAGGATACTCTGCGCGAGTCCGCCCCGGTGGTTTGGGCGAACGCCGGCGGGTCCCGCCATCGCCTCGACTGCCGGTTTGTGCTCCTGGGTCCGACGACGGTCGGATTCTCCGTGGAGGCCGGTCCCGCCCCGGCTTTCGGCCTCGTGATTGACCCGATCCTCAAGTACAGCACGTACCTTGGCGGGAGTGAAGCCGACCTCGCGACCGACCTGGCCGTCGAGCCTGACGGCAGCATCTGCGTGGTGGGGCAGACCAGTTCGGCCAACTTCCCCACGCTCGGGGCCATGGACCCGACCTATAACTCGGGCCTGGACATCTTCGTTGCCCGGTTTGCCGCCAACGGCGGCGCGCTCCTGACGGCCACATTTATTGGCGGCAGCCTCGATGACGAGGCGACCAGCGTGTCGATCGATCTCGACGGCAACATTTATGTGACCGGCGCCACCCAGTCGACTGATTTCCCGGTCAAAGCCGCCTACGACAGCGTGCAGAACGGCGAGGCCGATGTCTTTCTCGTCAAGCTGGCGGCCGGAGGCGGAAGCATCGTTTTCGCCACCTACCTCGGCGGACTTGAGAATGAGAAAGCGGAGGCGGTCGCGGTCGGCCCGAACGGCCTCATATGGCTGACCGGCCGGACCGAATCCCCCGGTTTTCCCAAAGTCAACGCCATCGACGCCACCCTCAACGGCGCTTACGATGCGTTTGTCTCGCTATTCCCGCCGGCCGGAAAGCCGCTGTCATTCTCAACCTACCTCGGCGGCAACTTCGCCGATGAGGGCCGCGATGCGGCTCCAGTCTCCTACGGGGTTTATATCAGCGGCCTGACCGAATCCCCGCTGTTTCCGGTCACCGCCGGCGCCTATGACGTGAGCTACAACGGCAACGGCGACATGTGGGTGGCCAAACTGGCCTTCAGCGGCGGTCTTGGCTCCCTCAGCTATTCGACCTTTCTCGGAGGCACCGGCCCGGAGACCGACGATTGCTCGATCAACCTGATGGCCGACGGGCGGGTGGCGGTGGCCGGCATGTCCGGCTCAGCCGATTTCCCCGTGTCCCCCGATGCCTTCGACCCCTCGTACAACGACAACGGCGACGCCACCATCAGCGTTCTCAGCCCCGATCTCGCCGATCTCGACTACAGCACCTTCTTTGGAGGTTCCTCCTATGAAGGCGCGGTGGGAACCGCGGCCGATGCCGACGGCAACATCTTTATCGTCGGGCCGACCTTCTCGACCAATCTCCCGCTGCTCCACCCGTTTGACAGCGCGAACACGAACATCGACGGTTTCGTGGCGCGACTCAACGAAAGGGACGGCCTGGTCTTCAGCACCTACTACGGCGGCTCGCAGATCGATCTCATCGCTGCGGCGGTGGTCGATCAAGCCGGCAGCGTCGTGTTCGCCGGCCAGACCTCCTCGACCGACCTCCCCGTCGGCAACGCCTGGGATCCGACCTACAACGCCGGGGGATCCGATGGTTTCGTGGCCAAACTCTACGGCATCAATTCCGGGTGCTGTCAGGAGCGGCGCGGAAACATCAACGATGATGACGTCGAAACACCGAACATCTCCGATCTCATTTTCCTGGTCAATTATCTCTTCCGCGCCGGTCCCACGCCGCCGTGCCTGCTGGAGGCGAATGTCGACGGCGACCCGGGCGGGCAGTTGAACGTGGCCGATATCACGCGCATGGTCAATTTCATGTTCCGCGGCGGTGATCCGCTTCCCCTCTGTCCCTGAGGCAGCCGCGGGAGTGTGCTTAAAGCAGCGGTTGTGAGTTCGTCCAACGCCCGGCGTCCACTGGCGACACCGGGCGTTCTTCCGGCGAACCGCGCGATGGCGTTTTGTAGGTCAGGGTCTTTATGGTCCTGACGGCGCCGTTTGCGTCGTTGGCAAGAATGTCAGGTCCACAAGGGTCCTGACCTACACAAGATCCAGAGGACGTCCGTTGCTTATGTGTCCGGCTCCAAGTGTCACCTATCTGACTAGTTCACCCCCGAGATGAACCCACCATAAATGGTGGGCCACGGTCCGACAAACAGAGCGTCACTATCACGATAGGGCGCGGTCATCTATCTTGTTGACAGGCACTTTGTGAGCCGGTTATGTGCTGATGATTGATCTAATACTGGAGGATCTACCATGAGATATCCTCTTATGTTGTTGTATCTTCTTGGGCTTGGCGGAAGCGTGTGCTCCCAGGGACTAGATAGTGTCTGGTCCAGGGTCTACGATTTCAGACAAACCCCCGATGACTGGTATGTGCTAAATGATGGTGTCCATACGTCCGACAACAGCTTCGTCCTAATCGGATGTGTTCAGCCCGTCGGACCTGAAGGGCAATTGTTCATTGTGAAGATCGGCAAGGATGGAGATACAGCCTGGTCCAAGACCGTGGGCGATGAGTTGACTCATGACGTCGGTGTCGGCATCATAGAAATGAGCAGTAGTGATTTGATGGCTATGAGTATTGTCCAGTTCGAGGGCAATTGGGGCCGCATCCGGCTCCATAAAATGACGCCGGGAGGAGATGTGATTTGGGAAAGGACATATTTGGCCGAAACCGAATACGCGTATGGGTACGGTATAGCTGAAACGGCCGACAGCGGAACAGTCGTCACGGGGGTATCCGAATCGGATATGTTCGTTCTCAAGACCGATTCAAATGGTGATTCACTCTGGATCCGTTATTTTGGCGGGGATTTTTATGACGCTGGCGTTGCGGTCGCGCCGACTTCTGATGGAGGCGCGATTGCTGTCGGGTATTTGTCCACAGCTGACCAGAAATACGATTCACTCGTGGTCGTCAGGGTTGATCCTTTAGGAGATGAAGTCTGGGGAAAGGTTTTTCCATTTAGCGATGGCGAGGTATTTGATGCGAGCGCCGATATTTACAGAGACGAGGGGGGCGAATACATTCTGACTGCCACGCCTGATTTCGGACCGGTCTTCTCCTACAAGGTTGATGAAAACGGAACTGTTCTATGGTCATCTGATCTGGATCAGGACGGCTATTTGACGGTTCTTGATATCTGTGAAGGTCGTAATGAGTCAACGTATATTACCGGGAGCCGCGGGCCGGCCCCACACACACTCGTAGGCAAAATCGATTCGGACGGAGATTCACTCTTCTTAAGCAGTCTAGTCTTGTCAGAAAACTCAACAGGTGAGTTCATTCATCAGGATGACAGCGGGTACATATATGTCGGTGGCAGATTACTTCAATCGCATACCTTTTATATCGCGAAACTGAAAGAAGACACAGAGTCCGACATTGCCGAGGATAGGGCCATTACTGCGCCTATATATGCATTGTCCCAAAACTATCCCAATCCATTTAACCCAAGCACAAGGATTGAGTTTTCGTTGCCGGCCAGTACCCATGTCAACATGGACATCTTCAATATTCTGGGGCAGCGCGTGCGAACGCTCGTGGACGAGGACCGGCCGGCCGGGGTCTACGCGGTAGTGTGGGACGGGATAGATCAAGACGGAGGCCAAGTAGCTTCTGGATTATACTTCTGTCGCCTCATTGCCGGCGATTTTGTGCAGTCGAAGAAGATGCTGTTGACCAGGTAACCAGCATATCGATTCAATCAGGGCCGGGCATTTGGGCGGGCCTGACCTTTGCAGCGGTTCAGCTAAAGTTAAACACGGAGGGGCTTTCTGCTAAGACCCAGTTACGCTGACATTTTCTTGGAAGCAGGAGAAAGCCATGCGTGTCAGAGTGTCTATGCATTGAAACAATGGCGAGCCAATAAGGATGTTGTGTCCGTTTTGTGCCCATCGACCGACCAAAACCACCGGGTCGGATACGACCCGACACAAAACCATAAAAATACGTAACTCCATACGGTTAAGCGTGTTGCGACGCAACGTGCCGTGGTACAAATCACTGCCATTTAACCGGTCGGAGACCACAAGGGTCCTGACCTACACAAGATCCGGAGGACGTCTGTAGCTTATGTGTCCGGCTCCAAGTGCGACCTATCTGACTAGTTCACCCCCGAGATGAACCCACCATAATTGGTGGGCCACGGTTGAGAAACTCCCGGCGAAATACGTTTTACAGGTCAGGGTCTTTATGGTCCTAACGGGGCCGCCTGCGTCGTTGGCCAGAATGTCAGGACCACAAGGGTCCTGACCTACAGCGGATCCGGAGGATTGTCTCCGAGGATGGCAGAGACATGGGGACCACGAGGGTTGTGATCTGCCCTCCCTGCATGTCCGCCGTCTTGGCCTGGCCGTCGGAGACGGTGCGCACAGGCCGGCTGCACCCGCCTCGGGCGCCCGGCTGCGTGCGAGGCGCCGCTTTCCATTTTCCTCGACAAGCTGGTCTCCGTTTTATACCTTGACCGAGGGAACAGTCAATCCGAGTGGGAGAACAGACGTGACTGAGGCCATCCGACGCTATTTCCAGTTCGAAGAACACGGGGCCACCTTCCGCCGCGAGCTGATCGGCGGGGCGACCACGTTCATGACCATGTCGTACATCATCATTGTGAACCCGAAGATCCTCGAGGTGGCGGGGATTCCATTCGGCCCCTCCATGGTGGCGACCATCCTCACCGCCTTTTTCGGCACCCTTCTCATGGGCGTGTATGCGCGCCGTCCCTTTGCCATCGCCCCCTACATGGGGGAGAACGCATTCATTGCCTTCACCGTCGTGCAGGTGCTCGGCTACTCGTGGCAGTCGGCGCTTGGGGCGATTTTTATCGGCGGCCTCCTTTTCACTCTCATCACGATTTTCGGCGTACGGAGCTGGCTCGCCAACGCCATTCCGCAGAACCTGAAAATCGGTTTCGCGGTCGGCATCGGGCTCTTTCTCACTTTCATCGGACTGAACGAAACCGGCATTGTCGGCCTGGGCGTCGAGGGCGCCCCGGTCCATGTCGGCGATTTCGGGACGACCTCGATTCTCCTGGCCATCGTCGGCTTCGTGCTCATCGCAGTCATGATGCTGCGCCGCGTCAAAGCGGCGCTGCTGATGGGCATTCTCCTCACCACCGTTCTGGCCTTCCTCTTCGGGGAGATTCGCTGGCCCGCCGACTGGGTCAGTCTGCCGCCGAGCCTCGGCCCGATCTTCTTGAAACTCGATATCGGGGCGGCCCTCACCTGGGGCTTCTTCTCGGTCATTCTCACCGTACTGGTGATGGACTTTGTCGATACGATGGGCACCCTGCTCGGACTGTCGCTGAAAGCCGGCTTGCTCGATGACCGGGGGAACCTTCCGGAGATGGAGAAGCCGATGCTGTGCGATGCGCTGGCGACTGTGTTCGCGGCGCTGGTGGGGACGAGCACGGCCGGCGCGTTCATCGAGTCGGCCACCGGGATCCAGAGCGGCGCGCGCACGGGCCTGGCCTCGGTGTTCACTGCGCTTCTGTTCCTGCTGGCGCTCTTCTTGGCGCCCTTTCTCACCGTCGTGCCGCCCGCCGCCTACGGCCCCGCGCTCATCATCGTCGGCCTCCTCATGCTCTCGCCGATCACGAAACTTGATTTCGATGATCTCTCCGAGGCGGTCCCGGCCTTCGTCGTGATCGCGCTCATGAGTTTCACCTACAACCTCGGGATCGGGATCACGGCCGGGTTCGTGACTTACCCGGTGATGAAAGTGTTCTCCGGCCGCGTGCGCGAGGTGCATCCGGGGATGTGGGTGCTCGCCGTGATGTCGGCGCTGTTCTTTGTCTTCTACCCGTACTGAGGGGAGATTCTCGAGAGGGCGGCGGGGCGCGGCAGCGTGGCAATCCCGCGTCATCCCGGCAAGGAGGATACAGCGCCGCGGTCGCCGGTCCCTTGGGGCGCCGGCATCCCCTCACCTCCCATACGTGATCCTGTACACCGCCCCGGCCTCGTCGTCCGAAACCAAAAGCGATCCGTCCGGCATCACCAGCACATCCACTGGCCGCCCCCACCGCGCCCCGTTGTCCTCCAGCCACCCTTCCGCGAACACTTCGTACGAGGTCGCGTGCCCCTCGCCGTCGTGCGTCACCAGCATCACCCGGTACCCGAGCGGTGTGCTCCGGTTCCAGGAGCCGTGCTCGGCGATGAATATCTGGCCGCGATACTTCTCCGGAAACATCGCCCCGGTGTAGAACCGCATGCCAAGGGCTGCCGCGTGGGGTCCGAGTTTCCGCACCGGCGCGGCGAAGGTGTCGCAGTCCGCCCCCTGGCCGAACTGCGGGTCCGGGATGTCCCCGGCATGGCAGTAGGGGAACCCGAAATGCATCCCGGCCGAGGGCGCCCGGTTCAATTCGTCCGGCGGGATGTCGTCGCCCATCCGGTCCCGCCCATTGTCGGTAAACCAGAGCACGCCGCTGGTCGGCTCCCAGTCGAACCCGACCGTGTTGCGCACGCCGCGCGCGAAGGTTTCAGCCCGCCCCCCATCGGGATCCATCCGTACAATCGTCCCGCAGATGTCCTCATCGGGCTCGCACACGTTGCACGGAAACCCGACCGGCACGTACAACCGGCCATCGGGGCCGAAACCGATAAACTTCCACCCGTGCGCCCGGTCGCTCGGAAATGTATCGGTGACCACTGCCGGCGTCGGCGGATCGCTCAGGCGCGATTCGATCCCATCCAGGCGAATGACCCGGCTCACCTCGGCGACATACAGACTGCCGTCCCGGAACGCCACGCCGTTGGGCATGTCGAGCCCGGTCGCGATCACATACAGCGAGTCCGCCCGGTAGTCGCCGTCGACGTCGCGCAGCGCGTACACCTTGTCCCCGCGCGTCCCGACAAAGAGCGTGCCATTGTCCCCGAGCCGCATCGACCGCGCCCCCGGCATCCGGTCGGCGTAGTAGCTGATCGAAAATCCGGGGGGCAGACTGATTTTCCCCAGGTCGCCGTCCGGCGCAGTAGCGCGGGCGGCCGGGCCGGCCTCCGAGCAGGAGGCGAGAATAAGGGGGGCGAGCAGAGTGACGAGCGAGGCGGTCGTGCGGTGCGCGGTGAGCGGTCTCATGCGGTATCCTCCGGGCGGTTGATCGTCTCCGTCTGTACAACCGCGCCCGCGGGCGACGGTTCCTGTCATTTTCCCGCCGGACCGGCGGGCCGCCGGAAACGCTTGACGAGGCCGTACGGCGCATGGTAGTTTCCCGGCAGCCTCGGAATGCGAAACGGAAAGGTGCGGGTTATGGATAGAGTGAATGACCGGTTGCTTGAGTGGGGCGCGATTTACGGCACGAAAATCATCGGCGCCCTCGTCATCCTGATCGTCGGCTACCTGCTCACGAAATTCCTCACCGCGGCGGTCCGCCGCATCACGACCCGCGCCCAGGTGGATGCCGCGCTGGTCAAGTTCCTCGCGACCGTCACCAAGGTGATGCTCCTCGTCTTCGTCATCCTCGCGGCGATGAACAGCCTCGGGGTGCAGACGACCTCGTTCATCGCCCTGATCGGCGCGGCCGGTCTGGCCGTCGGCCTCGCGCTGCAGGGCTCGCTGGCGAACTTCGCCGCCGGCGTCATGCTCATCCTCTTCCGCCCCTTCAAGGGCGGCGACTACGTCGAGACGGCCGGCGTCGCCGGTACGGTCGAGGAGATCCACATCTTCCACACCGTTCTCCGGACGCCCGACAACAAGAAAGTGACGGTGCCCAACAGCGCCGTCACCGGCGGCAACATCATCAACTACTCCGCCCACGACACGCGGCGGATCGACATGGTGTTCACAGTCGGCTACCGCGACGACCTCCGGCTTGCCAAGCGGACACTCGAGGAGATCCTCGCGGCCGACCCGCGCGTCCTGAAAGACCCGCCCCCGACCGTGGCCGTCGGCCAGCTGGCCGAGAGCGCGGTGAATATTGTCGTCCGCCCCTGGGTGCGCACCGAACACTACTGGCCGGTGCTGTTCGATGTCCACGAGCGGGTCAAGGAGCGGTTCGACGAGCAGGGGGTCACGATCCCGTACCCGCAGCGCGATATTCACGTCCATCAAACCCGTGTTAGCTGACGGAGGTTATCCGTATGTCCCGTACCGCCCGGATCACGATTGCCGCGCTCGCCATGGTTCTCGGCGCAGCCGGCGCAGTCGCGGCGCAGGAGGCGACCGTCGACTCGACCTTCATCTGGAAACGCGCGCTCGCCGTCGACCTGACCGCCACGCAGACCGCCTATTCCGACTCCTGGACCGGGGGAGAGGCCGGCGCGTTCAGCTGGGTCGGCAACGCCGCCGGTTTCGCCGAGCGCAACCTCAACCCGTGGTTCAACCTGCGCTCGCAGGTCAAGCTCTCGTTCGGGCAGACGACCACTCAGGACGAGGAGACCAAGGATTGGTCCAAGCCGAAGAAATCCACCGACCTGATCGACTGGGAAACGGTCGGCCGCTTCCTCCTCAACCAGTACGTCGATCCCTACGCCGCTTTCCGCCTCGAGTCGCAGTTCTACGACGGCTCCAATGCGAAGAAGAAGCTCTACCTGTCGCCGCTCAAGCTGACCGAGTCGGCCGGACTGGCCCACCGGTTCTATGAGAAGAGCAACGACCACATCACCACGCGCCTGGGCGGCGCCTACCGTCAGATCATCACCCGCTTCATTGCCGACACCGTCACCCTCGCCACCGACTCCCGCACCGTCTCCGACGCCGGCCTGGAATCGGTGACCGATGCCGTGCTGACGCTCAGCGAGAAGATGCAGTACACGGGCAAGCTCACGCTGTTCAAGGCGCTGTATAATTCGGAGGACGACGCGCTCGGCGCCGACGACGACTGGAAAGCGGTCGATGTCCGCTGGGAAAACGCCGTCACCGCCCAGGTCAGCAAGATTATCGCCGTGAGCTTCCTCTTCGATCTGCGCTACGACAAGGAGATCGTCGACAAGGCCCAGATCAAGGAGACCCTGGGACTCGGGTTCCTGTTCAAGCTGATCTAGTTCGCGAACCCGATCCCTTCACATCCCCGGGCCCCGGCCCGGGGATTTGTGGGTGCGAGGCCGAACAAAGCGTCGGCTCTCCCGTACTGACAGGTCAAGACGCACAAACCGACCGACTCATCATGGAGGTGCCTTCATGCGAATTGTTGCTGCCGTCGCCGCCCTGACGGCTGTCGTCGCGGCCGGCGCCGCGCAGGCCGGCCTCACTGATCCCTACGCCATCCTGGAGCGCAGCGTCGCTGCCTCCGGCGGCCTCGACAACATCCGCAGCCATGAGACCAGCTACGCCGAGGGGACGATCGAGATCGTCGGCTCCGGCCTCGCCGGACCGTTTCGCCAGTGGCAGCGTCGCCCCGAACTGCAGCGCCTCGAGGTCGAACTGGGACCACTTGCCATCACCCAGGGGAACAACGGCGAGGTCGCCTGGACCGTCGACCAGAACGGCAAAGTGCAGATTCACCGGGACGAGCTGACGGTCGGCCAGGAGAAGGCCGACAGTCTCATGGCGGAGTTCGCCCACCTCGACCGCGGCAGCGCGGTGTTCGCCGTGACCTATGACGGCCTCGACACTGCCGCCGGCGCCGCCTGCTACGTCGTCACCATCACCAACACTCTCTCGCTCGACACCACGAGGCTCTATATCGACACCGCCTCCTTCCGCCAGCGGAAATCGGCGGCTCTCACCGCAAGCGGGCAGACGATCACCGTCTACGACGATTTCCGCACAGTCGCGGGCGTCGAGATGCCGTTCTCCCAGCGCCAGGTCACGCTCCCGGTGAACATGGTCCAGAACATCGTGATGACCAAGTACGAGGCGAATGTGCCGATTGAACCGGCAATGTTCAACCCGCCGAGCGAGGACGTCTCCGACGTGCGCTTCGCCGACGGCGACCGGGCCGAGGATATCCCGTTCCGGTTCATCGAAAATCACATCTACGTGCCGGTTACGGTCAAGGGCAAAGAGCGTCTCTGGATCCTCGACTCGGGCGCGGAGATGACAGTGGTCGAGAAGCGCTTCGCCGAGGAAATCGGGCTCGAGACGCAGGGGAACATCACCGGCAAAGGGGCGGGCAATCTCGTCGACGTCACCTTCACGACCGTCCCGATGCTCAGTATCGACGACCGCGTTTTGGTCGACGAACAGAAAGTCGCCGTCATCGACCTCTACTGGTTCTTCCAGGAGGCGCTCGGACTGGAGATCGCCGGCATTCTCGGCTACGATTTCCTCTCGCGCGTGGTCACGAGAGTCGACTACGCGGGCGAGAGACTGTCCTTCTACGAGCCTGGGAATTTCGCCTACGCTGGACCCGGAGTTGTGCTTGATCTCCCGATCTCCCAGCGCAAAAGCTTTGAACCGGAAGTCATTGTCGACGGTGTGCTGCGGGGCAATTGGTATCTGGATTTGGGCGCCGGCGGGCTGTCCTTCGGCTACCCGTACGCCCGGGCCAACGGGCTGCTCGACCGGCCCGGCGTCGACCATCTCGCCTACGGCGCCGGCGGGTCTTTCCCCGTGCGCGCGGTCCGCTTCGATTCCCTCGCTTTCGCGGGCTTCACGGTGCGCGACGAGATCATCGACATCCCGGCCGCTGAGGTCACCGGCGCTTTCGCCGAAGGAACCGTCGCCGGCAACCTCGGCAATTCCCTCTTCCGGCGCTTCGTCCTTTTCCTCGACTACAGCCGCGAGCAGCTCATTGTCGAGAAGGGCGTGGACTTTGACCGCGCTTTTCCGCGCGACAACAGCGGCATGCAGGTCCGCTACAATCGCGATCAGCGCATTTCCGTCTCGTTCGTCGCCCCCGGCACGCCAGCCGCCACGTCCGGCCTGCAGGTCGGGGATCTCCTGCGCAGCGCCAACGGCATCGACATCTCGAATCTCGACGGCGTCGTCGCGGTGCGCCGCCTGTTCCAGGCCGGTCCCGGCACGGCGTACGATCTGGTCGTCGAGCGCGACGGCCGGCCGATTCAGGTCCGTCTGACCCTGCGCGACCTCTACCAGTAGCAGTCCAATTGCCGGCCGCCCCGGCCCCGGGGCGGCCGCAGCGGGTGCCGGGCGGAGGCGCCGCGCATCCGCGGCCGGCGCGATCTTCAACCTTGATTGCCGGACTGCCCCCCGCTATATTATTGGCCGACATCAAGCTTTGACGTGGAGACCAATCCGTCCGGTGAGTTCATCCCCGATCACCCCGCCGCCCGGCGCGCCGCCGCCGGCCCGCCGTGTGCGTCAGTGGATTTACAGGATCGTCAAGGTCGCCCTGGTCCTGCTCGCGGTCGGTCTCGCCGGGCGGCAGCTCTGGGTCAACTGGGAGGCGGTGCGCGAGTACGATTGGCAGATCAATTTCGGCTGGCTCGGTCTCTCGGTGGCCGCCCACCTGTTCACGCTGCTGCTTTTCTCGATCGTCTGGTGCCGCCTGATTCTCGGGTTCGGCCACCGGCTGAAAATCCGCTACAGTTTTAAGCTCGCCTACATTGCCACTTTCGGCCGGTACATCCCCGGCCGCATCTGGCCGCTTTTGGCGATGGCCTACCTCGCGCGGCGCCTGGGCATTCCCGAGCAGCATTCGCTCACGTCCTGGGGACTCGCGCTCATCTTCACTCTCACCGCGGCCTTCGCTGTCACCGCGGCGGGGATTGGCCTCGTCCCGTCGCAGGTGGGGCTGGTGTTCCAGGGGTACCTCGGCGCCGGCGTGTGGGCGGCCGGCGTCGTTCTCGCGCTGGCCTCGCTCGCGCTCATCTACTTTCCGGACCGGACCCTCGTCGTGTTCAATTTCCTCCTGCGCCTCATCGGGCGCAAGCCGCTGCGGTTCCGCCTCCGCCCGGCCATCGCTTTCCAGGTGCTGGGCGGCTACGCGGCCTGCTGGATCTCCTACGGCGTGTCATTCTGGCTGTTTCTGAAAGCCGTGATGGGGGCGACCCCCGTGCCGATCGTGTCGGCGATCACGATCTTCGTGATCGCGTACCAAATGGGGTACTTGGCGGTCTTTTCCCCCGGCGGCATCGGGGTGCGCGAACTCGCTCTCATCGGACTGCTCCACCCCTTCCTCGGCCCGATCTCGGCCGCGGTGGCGGTCGCGGCGCGCTTGTGGAACATGGTTGTGGAGATCATTGCGGTGATCATCGCCTGGCGCGTGCCTATGCCGGCGGAGAACTCTGAGCGGGATCTTACCGGTCTCCCCCCCGAACCGCCGGCCTGACCGCGGGGCCTGCCCGCGCCGCCGTCGGAATTGCCGGGCGCGTCCCCAGCGCCTGCTCCAGAGCGTCCAGGGCCAGATCAGTGCGCAACGATCGCGACGCCCGCCAGCCCACGATCATCCGCGAGAAGACGTCGATCACGAACGCCACATACACAAACCCCTGCCAGGTCGCCACATACGTCAGATCCGAGACCCACAACTGGTTCGGACGTAACGCCGTAACCTCCCGGCACACCAGGTCCGCCGGCCGCACCGCGCTATCATCGGCAATTGTGGTCCGACACTTCCGACCACGAACCGCACCGGCCAGACCCAAATCCCGCATCAACCGCTCCACCGTACACCGCGCCACCTCTATCCCTTCACGATTCAGCTGCCGCCATACCTTCCGCGCCCCGTACACCTGGAAGTTCTCCTCCCACACCCGCTGGATCTATGGTTGCCGCTTCAGCTCCCGCCGCGATCGGGCCGACAAACGCTCCGGATGTGCCTCCTGCCCCTTCCGCTGGTAGTACGTCGACGGGGCGATCGGCAACATGGCGCAGATCGACTCGACCCCGTGGGCGTCCCGATGCTCGTCGATAAACGACACCATCACCTCGGTTTGCGGTCGAGCTCCGCCTGGGCAAAACAAGCCGACGCCTTCCGCAGTATCTTGTTGGCCCGCTTAAGCTCACGGTTCTCCCGCTCCAACTGCTTGAGCCGCTCACGCTCCGAGGTCGTCAGACCCGGCCCATGACCCGCGTCCCGCTGAGCCTGAACAACCCACTTTCGCAGAGTCTCGGCGGTGCAACCTATCTTCTGGGAAATCGACTCGATGGCCGCCCACTGGGAGCTATGCTCCTCCCGATGCTCCTCGACCATCCGCACGGCCCGTTCCCGGACCTCCCGTGAATACCTGCTTGGTCTTGCCATAACAGTGATCTCTCACATTATCCTGTCTCCGGCAACCCCGGGGCGGTTCACCTAATCGCATCCGATATAATAACTTTCGGCGTGCCTTCTTCGCACGCAACGACATACCAGGACACCGCCAACAGAATCCCAACCCCTCCGCCACATTGATCGCATATTGGGCGACACCCCCTTCCCTGCGATCTCCGAATCGGCGCCGCTGAGAGTCGTTCGGGTGCACGCCGACCGGACTGCGAGTGAAGCATTTTCTCCCATCCGGGGGCCTCGGCAGCCCCTCGCCGCACGTGACAGCATTGGCGCAAGACGGGCTCTCTGCGGATCCAAGTTCGTTTGACTATGCCCTCCCGATTGCGTATATGTGCAGCAAGGTTGTCCGTCGCCGAGGCATTCAGCAGATTGGAGGATCAAATGTCGAAGACGAATCGCAGCCTGTTTGGGGTGATGTGTCTTGCTCTCGTCCTCGTCGCCCAGCCGCTGCTGGCGCAGGAAAAACCGATCCAGCTTTCTCTCTTCTCGCCGATTCAGATTGTCCCCGAAGAGAAAGCGATCGCCGGACTGCGGCTCAGCCTGCTTTACGGCAAGAACCAGTACGTCAGCGGTCTGGACTGGGGGCTGGTCAGTCACTGCACTGCCGGGATCTCAAAGGGCGTCCAGTTCGGGCTGGTGGGTTTGATCGATGCCGACCTCAGCGGCTGGCAGAGTACGGCCGTCAACATCACCAAGGGTACCTGCGAAGGGTTCCAGTGGGGTATGGTTAACTATGCCGGCCACGCTAGCGGTCTGCAACTGGGGTTCGTCAACTATGCCGTGACTATGAGAGGCCTGCAGATCGGCCTGGTAAACATTATCAAGCAGGGGGGCCAGTTTCCCGTCTTTCCCATCGTGAACTGGTCGTTCTAGACATCTGCGACGCCGGCTGAAGCGCGGGCAGCCGCGCGTGTTTCAGGCCGTGATCCCGCTGCACTCAAGCAGCGCGATGAGGCTTTTCCGCTGGTCCGCACCAACGGGCAGAATCGGTCTGCGGGCCGGGTGAAAACCGGCCAGGTTTTCTGTCTGGCATCGGTATCATGATGCCGCGATCTCCGCCCGGTGCAACAGGCGATCGAGGATCGCGGCCGCGGTGGGAACATCGCCGATCAGCTTGCCCCAGTTGTCCAGGGGCCGATTGGAGGTCATGATGGTGGACCGCAGTTCGTGCCGTCGCATGACGATCTCGAAGACGTACTCCCCGGACTGTTTGGGCAGCTTCTTGATGCCCATTTCGTCGATGATCAGAAGGTCCGCCTTGAGGTAGCGGTTCATGGTGGTGACACGCTCCCCGAAGTTCTCGGCCGGGATCAGTTCGCCTAGGCAATCGAAGATGGAGCGGTACAGGACGGTGAAGCCCATGCGGGCCGCCTGATGGCCGATCGCCTGGACCAGGTGCGACTTGCCGACGCCGGGGGGACCCAGGATGAGGACGTCGCTCCGTTCGCGGATGAAGCGACCAGCAGTGTTAAGACTATTCTCTTCATGATAATCTCGCCTTTCTTCCCCGCCCGAGTCCGAGAGCGGCCTCAGGGAATCGGAATCTTCGTTCTAATCACTGTCCACATATCTAACGGGGCAGAAGGCTGCATTTCAGAGATGATTGTTCACCTGCGGCGGGCGGTCGATAGTGCGACTTGACTTGAGCCTCTTTTGAGGTATCTTGATGACTGCCTTCAAACGAGTGCAATCCCGGTATCCCGTCACGCGCCACGTTGCCTCCCAGATTCCGGTTGTTCAATCAGTGCGGCAGAATAGTGGGGGAGGGGGAGTCCGTAAAATGGCCCCCGCTCACGACGATATGCTCGCCACCGGCTCGATAGAAGTGCTATCTGAGTCTGCCCCTTTATCTAAGTCACGTTATTGCAGATCATCCGGGCAATTCCCGAGATTTCAGCGGCCCTTCCCTTGGGGGCAGCGAATGAGACTTCCAAAGAACGCCTCAAATCCTGCCAATGGATCACGCTAACTTTTTATCAAATTGGAGGTTACGGCGCATGGTCGTGAGATCGGGACCGCCGCACTCGGAAACGCAGTTCGATCCAAGGATAGAAAAGCTCCCCATGTGCAACCCTTTTCATAACCGTTCTCGTTCTCCGGCTGTTAACCAGAAACCGTTGTGATTCAATGAGCTATCAAAGAGCATGTGTCCCCCGGCGTGCCGGAAGCCCTGGCAATTCCACTTCCTCATTTACCCTACCAAAGGGTGGTGTCGCAAGTCGAGTTTTGAGTTTGTCGCAAGTTGTGTCGCAAACCTGTCGCAAAGATCAACCTCTTTCCGCAGGCCGACTCGTTACCCAATTCGTTACCCATTTCATTCGGCATTACCCAATTTCCGCTTTGCCGTTTTTTTGACCATCGGGCTTTCTCATCCTCAATCATCCGGGCCCCGATGGGCAGTGGCGTCCTCGTCGATCCAATCCTCTTCAGTGTAGGACATACCCTTTCGACCCGGAACTTTCCGCGCAGGCCCGGGCCGGTAAAAGGGGCAGCTTTTGGGGCCGTAACAGAAGGTTTCGAACCGATACTGTTTCTTTGACGGATTCCACTGGTCGATGATCATTTCCACCGGCATCCGGCAGCCCCAGATGCAGGTCGTGCATTTGATATCGTAGGTCCGGGCGTCCAGACGGCGACGCCCACGGCTGCGGTAGGTTGCCAGGTTCGGAGGCACTCCAAAAGGGCGGCCCGGCAGGAGTTTCACCCTCGGCATTCCTGACGACCTTGAGCCCGCTCGTCTTGTAGATCGCCGCCGTCTCCTTGCGCGGGTCTTCGACCGACACGGAGTAACCGCTCAGTTCCATGCCTGTCTGAAAACGGTGTTTTTCGTGTGCAGCTTCACCGACCGCAATCAGGAACTCGCCGGCCTCCCCGCCGCAAGTTCCGTCGATGCAAAGCACATACCCCAAGTAGTTGTGGGACCGCTCATCAAAGGAACGTATGAGCCGTATGCGAGGCTGAATAGCCATGACACGGCCTGACCATGTTACCTTCTCCGCGCTTGCCCTTGAGCCCGCCATCAATCTTTCCCCGTTCCATCGAGTTTGCACAGCACCCGGTGTATTCGACGGATTCGTTCGTCGTCAGACATAAAGAGAGCGATCCCGCGGTTGAAAACCGTGATCTCGACAGTGTCGTCGGTCAGGACCAGCTTGAGGTTGTCGTATTCCACTGGATCGACGGCCTTCTTGTCCCCGTAAACGCCACCGAGATTAAGCAAGCCCTCAGTATTGATCGCGGTGCGTACAACCGCAGGAATTCTGGCTCCACACCATATTTTTGCTGGAAGATCGTCAGGTTTCATGCCTTTTTCGAGCATACCCCGGCGATACTCAATCTGTTCCAAATCCTGGATCATATCTTTTGACGTTCGCCTTCTTACTTCAAAGCGCTGCTAACTACTTTTTCTGCGCCTGAGTCTTTATCGCTACAGCCAATGCCTTTTGGTTCCAAGGTACTACAGGCACCTTGTTCTCGGAAATAGCCTTAGGCAAACGAGAAGGAGGTCTATCGCCTTTATACATAGCCACCACGCCTTTGCCCAAAGCAATTGTCTCACGGATTTCCCAATTAACCCATTTGCTGTCTGCAGTCTTCTCGGATATGTATACGACAGTGACCGAGCATTGCCGAATGCGCTCACGTATGCCTCGCTTTACATATTCAGCATCCTTGCTGTCGAAGGGCTTTTTCAATGACCAGTCGTTGAATTCAATATCCGAATTTTCATTTTTTGCCTGCGCTCGAAGCATATTGACGTCTGTCAAATCTTCGGCCGCAAAGCTAATGAACACGTTGCATTTACTCGTGTCGCCACTCGTCTTCAGAGATTCTTTGGCCTTTTGCTCCAACTGTTGAAGCTCGCTGGGAGTCAGTCCGCGGCCGCCTCCGCCACCTCCACCCATCTTTCAGCTCCTTTCCTTTGCATTTGCAATCTCAATACATGCCACGCATTTCCCGCAGGGCTCATTCCCCCCGGCGTGGCAGGAATACGTATCTTGTAACCCACGCGCTGTTGCCAGTGACAGAATATCTGCCTTCGTGAACTCTATTAAAGGCGCGAGCACTGCAATTCGCTTTTTCATGGCTGTCTCGATCATGTCTTCGGTTTTACGAAGAAAATCGAGTGTCTGATCCGGGAATAGACAATCTTCAGGATTGAGCAAACCTATTACCACGCCATCCGCTTGTACACTGTAAGCGTAGGCAGCGCCGCAAAGCAATAAAAGAAGGTTCCGTCCTGGCAGGAACGCGTCTTCGTTTATACGCATGGTGGGATCGGTAATACCGCTTGGTACAATC
>JAGNLV010000006.1 GCA_017999435.1 Candidatus Zixiibacteriota bacterium | reverse complement strand
AGAAAATGGTCCTGCTGAAGTAACTCCCGCCTGCTTACCATAGCTCATCCCCGAAGCCCCGCCTCCCCGGCGGGGCTTCGGCTATTACCACAAACCCCCGCCACCGCCACCGCGCCGGCGCGCCTGTCCGCGCCCTTCCCCGCCGGCCGATTTCCCGGGCGGGACGGCCAAAGGCGTTGACTTTTCAGCCCCTGTTTGGTATGTATGGAGTTCGCGGTTTCGGGCGGAAAGCCCGCAACGGAAAGAACGGACGGAACATAGAATTTATGATACGATAGTTTGGAGGGTCCCTGGTGAAGGAATATCCGACCGACAAAATCCGCAACATCTGCCTTGCCGGGCAGCGGGGATGCGGCAAGACCAGCCTGGCCGATGCGCTGGCGTACGCCACAGGCGTAAACAACCGGATCGGGCGGGTCGACGACGGTTCCTCGCTGCTGGATTACACCGACAGCGAAATTTCGCGCCGGACATCGATTCAGCTGAAGCTGCTGGCGATGGCGTGGAAAGACTGCAAACTCAATCTGTTCGACGCCCCGGGGCACCTGGACTTCATGGGCGAATTCCTCGCCTGCGCCAAAGTCTCCGACGTCGTCTGTTTCGTCGTGAACGCCACCGCCGGCGTGGAAGTCGGGACACAACTGCAGTGGCGGTCGCTCGCCGATTCCCCGCATGCCCGCTTCATTTTCGTCAACAAGATGGAGATCGAGAACGCCAAGTGGCAGACGACCGTGGAGTCGATCCAGGCGGCCTTCGGCAACCACGCCGTGCCGGTGACTATCCCGATCGGGGAGGCGGACAAATTCCGGGGCATGATCGACCTGCTGCACATGAAGGCGTACGAGTATGCGCCGGACGGGACGCGCAAGGAGATCGATATTCCGGCTGACCTGAAGGACCGGGCTCAGGCCGATCGCGAAGCGCTCGTCGAGATGGCGGCCGAAGCCAGCGACGAGCTGATGGAAAAGTTTTTCGACCAGGGGACGCTACCCGAAGAGGATGTCCGGATAGGGCTGCGGCAGGGGATTGCGCGCGGCAAGCTCTACCCCATTCTCTGCGGCGCGGCGGGCAAGAACTGGGGCACCGGGGTGCTCCTGGATTTCGCGGTCGAGTTCCTGCCGTCGCCGGACCAGATGCCGGCGCCGCAGGCCCAGAAGACCGGCGCCGCCGATTTGGTCGAGGTGCGGTGCGATCCGAACGGCCCGCCGGCGCTGTTCGTCTTCAAGACGATCACCGAAGGCCACCTCGGGGAACTGGCGTTTTTCAGAGTGTACTCGGGAGCGGTCTCCTCGGGCATGGATTTCGTCAACCAGCGGACGCGCAACTCCGAGCGGGCCACCCAGATATACACGCAGCAGGGGAAGAACCGATCGGAGCTGAGCAAAGTTGTGGCCGGGGACGTCGGAGCGCTGGTAAAACTGCGCAACACCAATACCGGCGATACGCTTACAGGCGGCAATCTCAGCCTCGTCATTCCGCCGGTGCGCTACCCCAACCCGGTGATGGACGTGGCGATCAGGCCCAAGTCCAAAGGGGATGAAGAGAAGATCGGGACCGGCCTGCAGAAAATCAGCCAGGAGGATCCGACGTTCAGGATCATCCACGACGCCGCTCTCAAGCAAATGGTTCTCGTCGGGCAGGGGGCCACCCAGATCGAGATTATCACCGAGAAGCTGAAGAAGCGGTACGGGGTGGAAGTCGACCTGGTGCGGCCGCGCATCCCCTACCGGGAGACGATCCGGGCGAAGGCGGAGACGCAGTACCGCCACAAGAAGCAGTCGGGCGGGCGGGGGCAGTTCGGCGACGTACACCTGCGGCTGGAGCCCAACGAGCGCGGCAAGGGGTTCGAGTTCCTCGACGAGATCAAGGGCGGGGTGATCCCGAACAAGTACATCCCGGCGGTCGAAAAGGGCGTGGTCGAGGCGATGGAGCGCGGGCCGCTGACCGGCTCTCAGGTGATCGACGTGAAGGTGGCGGTCTTCTACGGTTCGTACCACGAAGTCGATTCGTCGGATATGGCATTCAAGATCGCCTCCTCGATGGCCTTCAAACAGGGCTTCATGCAGGCCAAGCCGGTTCTGCTCGAGCCGATCTACAACGTCGAGGTGCTAGTCCCCGAGGATTTCACCGGCGACGTCATGGGCGATCTCTCGGCGCGGCGCGGAAAGATCGCCGGCATGGATCCGGCGGGCACGCACCAGCGGATCCGCGCCCAGGTGCCGCAGGCGGAGATGTACCAGTACTCGGTCGATCTCCGCTCGATGACCCAGGGCCAGGGCGTGTATACCATGGAGTTCTCCCACTACGAGGAGGTCCCGCACGAGACCGCCCAGAAAGTGATTGAGGAAGCTAAAGCCGCGGCCGAGGAAGCCTCGTAAGCGCGGCCTCGGTCTCGTCTGCTGTCCAGGCTCCGGCCCCGGTCTTCCCGACCGGGGCCGTTTCTGTTGGCGCCGGGCCGGCCCACAATCACATTCTTCCTGAGGTGGTTTTTGTTATTGACAGCTGAACACATGGGCAGTATAGATGAGCCAAGCAACGCGCAACGATGAGGAAGCCACATGCCACGAGCCGATTTGACGGACAAACAGCGGGCGGTGCTCGCGTATATCGAGAGGCAGATCGCCGAGCGCGGCCACTCCCCCACGATCCGGGAGATCGGGCAGCAGTTCGGCATTGCCTCGACCAACGGCGTCCGGACCCATCTCACCGCACTTATTCGGAAGGGATACCTGAAGAAGGAGGCGCAGATTTCGCGGGGGCTGGCACCGACGCGCACGCTGGCGCTCCGGGTGGGGCGGGTTCCGCTGGTGGGGACGGTTCCGGCCGGCCGCCCGATCGACGCGGTCGAGAATGTCGAGGGTGAGATCGCCGTCGACGAGTCGTTTCTTCCGAAAGAGGACTCGTTTTCGCTGCGGGTGGCCGGGAATTCGATGCAGGGCGCGGGGATTCTCGACGGCGACATCGTGCTGGTGAAAAAGCAGCGGGTGGCGCAGAAGGGGGATATCGTGGTGGCGATTATCGGCGGCGAGGCAACCGTCAAGCGCTATTTCCCGGAGGGGAACCGGGTACGGCTGCAGCCGGAAAACGATGACTTTGAACCGATTTTTGTGGATCGCAAGTCCGACGAGTTCCGGATCGCGGGTAAAGTCATCGGGTTGTTGCGGCGGCTGAAGTAGCTTTTCCCGGTGCGGCGCCTACGGATTTTGGGACACAAGAAAGCCCGCACGGACGCGGGCTTTTCCGTATCAAAGTCGGCCGCTTGGCTCAGCCTTTGGATTCCGGCTTGGGCAGGACCGCCTCGATCTCAATGATGATGTCGACGTTGTCGCCGGCAACGAGTCCGCCGTTGTCGAGGAGTTTACTCCACGAGACGCCGAAATCCTGGCGGTTGATGGTCGCGGCGGCGGAGAAACCGGCCCGCGTGTTGCCCATGAAGTCGGTCACCACACCATTGAGGGTGCCGTCGAACGTCACTTCTTTAGTCACGCCCCGGATGGTCAGGTCGCCGATGAGCTTGAACTTATCCCCCTCACCCGGGATCACCTTCTTTGACACGAAAGTCAGTTCGGGGTAGGTGGCGGCGTCGAAGAAATCGGCGCTGCGCAGGTGTTCATCGCGTTTGTCGTTGTCGGTGTTGATGGAGGCCGCCTTGGCGGTCATGGACACTTTGGCGCTGGCCAGGTCGAGCTTGCCGTCGGCCGCCTGGGCCATCTCGAGGTTGCCGTCGAAGTCGGTGAATTTTCCGGGGACTTTCGAGACGACCATATGGCGCACGGAGAAGCCGATGGACGAGTGAGCACGGTCGATTTCCCATTGCGCCGCGGATACGCCGGCGCCGGCGGCCAGCACGACCGATGAGGCAAGAGCAGCCTTCTTCAGCATGTCAAAATCTCCTCTGTCAGTGTTTCCAGTTCGTTTGCCGAATTATAACAGCGGATCGGGCCGACGGTTCCGGGCCCTTGAAGTGATTGATCCGCCCATACATCATGTGCGGCCGGGGGTTCCGGCGCGGCGCTGGCGCACGGCCTCGAACAGGCAGACGCCGGCGGCAACCGAAACATTCAAATTTTCGATCCGGCCGGCCATGGGAATACGCGCGAGGAAATCGCATTTTTCGGCCACCAGGCGGCGCAAACCCTTCCCTTCGCTGCCCATTACGAAGACCACCGGACCGGTGAGGTCGAGGTCGTAGATCACCCGCTCGGTTTCGTGGGTCGTGCCGACTACCCAGAGGCCGGCCTCCTTCAATTGATCGAGGGTCCGCGCGAGGTTGGTGACCATGGCGAAGGGGATGTGTTCGGCGGCGCCGACTGCGACGTGGCGAACGGTGTCGGTGAGACCGACGGAGCGGTCTTTGGGGACAACGACCGCATGTGCGCCGGCACCCTCGGCCGACCGAAGGCAGGCCCCGAGGTTATGCGGATCGGTGATCGAGTCAAGAACCAGCACCAGGGCCGGACCCGGCAGCGCGCCCAGCCGGCGGAGCAGACTGTCCTCATCCAGCGACGCGGGCAAGGCGGAGTAATCGGTGTGCCGATGACGGCGGGGGGAATCGGGTTTGCGCGGCATGGCCTCATTTCTCCTCTCACAACCGTGCGGGGTGCACGTCGCCCGCATCGCCGACCCGGCCGCCCGCGCGGCCGGTGGACACGAGCGCGATCAGCCTCTCCCCCGGTTTGGGCGCGGGCGGATCCTGCACGGTACAGATTTTCAGAGAACGATCTTCAGTTATGATAAAAAGCGGCACGGCCGACTCCCCATAGATTTCCCGGAACTGCTTCAGGTCGAATTCCGGCGTGATGGGAGTCCGCATCACGGCTCCGCCGTCGGCCAGCAGTTCGCGGAGGTGTCGCTCGCCCGCGTGAGGAGCAAAAAGGAGCCGGCCCTGGAGATGCCGGGGCATTTCAACGCGGCCCGCGGCGCCGCCGGCCACTCTCGCGCCGGGAGCGTCGTCGGGAGACAGCTGGTAGACACCCGAGCGGCCGAACACCTCGGCGAAGTGGATCGCGGCCAAGGCATTCACGTCGTCGTTGGGCGTCACGGCGAGGAACCGGCCAAGGTCGTCCAGCGGAAGCGTCTGGAAGATATCCTCCGCCAGCAGATTCGCGTGAAAGGCGGGAAGACCGAGCTGGCGGGCGCGGGCGACGTGTTCGGCGTTGGAGTCGATGAGGGCGACGGCAAACCCTTCTTCCTTGAGAACCTCGGCGACGCGCCGAATCCAGGGCTGCGCCCCGCCGAACAACACCCCCTGCGGATTCGGCCGGGCAACTTTCAGGCGGCGGGCTAGGGGGGGGACGGTGAGGCCGTAGATTGCCACCGTGGCGACGATAACCTTGAACACAAGCGGAACCAGCCGCTCCCCTCCGGCAAGGCCGCTGCTCTCCAGCCGCAGGGCGAAGAGAGAGACGACGACGGCCGCGACCACTCCCCGGGGCGCCATCCACGACAGGAAGAGCTTCTCGGCGAGAGCGAGCCGGGAACCGATGGTCGAAGCGAAAACCATCGCCGGGCGGACGACGAGAATCAGCGCCGCGACAAAGATCCACTCACGCCGGTTGGTCAGGTCGAGGTCGGCGACCGGCAGGCGGGCGGCGAGGATGATGAACAGGCCGGCGATCAGGATGACGCGGAGATTCTCTTTGAATTCGTATATGTGCCGAATAGCCGCCAGGCGCTGGTTGGCCAGCGCGATGCCCATGACCGTCACCGCCAGCAAACCGGATTCCGATTGGACCGCGTTGGAGACCAGGAAGACCACGACCACGAGCATGGTCGCGACCGAATTCTGGAGGGAATCGGGGACCGCGTAGTAGCGGAGGATCGCCACGAGGAGCGCGGCCCCGAGCAGCCCGAGCAGGGAGCCGAGAAGCAGGGCTTTCAGGACGCCGGCGATCAGGATCGACGGCATACCGGCGCCGGAGGCGACGACCGCCTCGAAGACCAGGACGGCGAGGATGGCGCCGATCGGGTCGTTTACTATCCCTTCCCACTTGACCACCGAGCCGACCCGCCCGACCGGGCGAACCTGGCGGAGGAGAGGGATGATGACGGTCGGGCCGGTCACCACCAGGATGGCCCCGAGGAGGAGCGCGATAGGAAGACTGAGCCCGACCGCAACATGAGCGGCGGTCGAGGCAAGCAGCCAGGTGACGGCGATACCGATCGTGGTCAGGCGGGCGACCACGGCACCGCCGTCGCGGAGCTCGTGGAATTTCAGCGACAAGCTGCCTTCAAATAAAATGATCGCCACCGAGAGCGAGACAACGGGAAACAGCAGGTCGCCGAACAACTCATCGGGGCGGAGCAGCCCGGTCCCTGGGCCGGCGAGGAAACCGAAGACCAGCAGGAGGAGGATGGCGGGCAGTTGCAGACGCCAAGCCAGCCACTGGGCGATCACCCCCAGGACGATAATGGCGCCGAGGCCGATGAGAATGTGTTCGGGCACTGCCGTCTCCTGTCAACCGGTTGTGCGGATGATACGCCATCGCGGGGGGCCGGGCAAGGCCTGACCGTCGGCCGGGCCGGAGCCGCCGCGCCCCACGCCGCACCGCCCGGGATCAGGAGCTGGCCCGCGGACTGCTCAGGACGCGGCGGAGATACGGCACCAGGTCGTCCCGGGGAATCGTCTCCTGGATCTCTTCCGCTTTCAACCACTCCTCGCGGTCGTCCACCCGGCGGGCCTTCTCCCGGCCGGCTTCGAGGTTCTTGACCGTGACTTTCGCCTGCTCGAATTCATCGGAGCCCGCGATCACGGCGAGGCGGATGCCCACCTTGTCCGCGTACTTGATCTGCTTGGTCAGGTTCCTCGTGTCGCCGGAGTAGATCTCGGAGGGAATACCGGCGGCCCGGATCTCGCGGAGCATCCCGAGATAGTCGGGGATGTGCTCGCGGTCCATGACGGTGACGATCACCTGCGAGGTGGCCTGCGCCGGGTCGAGGGTCTCAAGCTTGAGGAGCGCGGCGAGGAGGCGGTCGATGCCGATCGAGGACCCCACACCGGGGACGCTCTGGTTGATGAACCGCTCCACGAGGTTGTCATAGCGGCCGCCGGAAAAGACCGAGCCGTATTCGGGGAGGTCGAGGAGGGTGGTTTCAAAGACGGGGCCGGTGTAGTAGCCGAGGCCGCGGACGATCGTCAGGTCGACGCCGGATTTGGCGGGATCGACACCCATGGCGGCCAGGTGGTCGCAAATCTCCTTGAGCTCGTCGAGACCCTCGCGGGAGGCGGGGATGCCGCCCAGCAGGCGTTCGGCCTCGGGAAGATGGTCGCGGTCGTGCTGCCCGGCGATCTCGAGGAACTTCTCAATCTGGGCGATCTGGCCGTCGGCGAGGCCGAGACCGGGGATTCGGTCGCCGGAGGCATCGGTCCGGCCGGGACCGAGCTCGAGCACCACCGCCGCTCTCCCCTGTTTTTCGAGCTTATCGATCACGCGCATGACGTCGGGGCCGACGGCGGCGGGGATGCCGGCGAATTCAATCAGGCCGTTGAGAAGCCGGCGGGTCGAGTAGCGGACCTTGAACTTGCCGATGCCCAGATGGTCGAGGGTCTTCACCATAGCGGCGATGATCTCCGCGTCGGCCAGGAGGTTTCGCGTGCCGACGATGTCGATGTCGAACTGCATGAACTCGCGAAACCGCCCCGGGCCCGGCTTGTCCACCCGCCACACGTTGCCGTACTGGTAGCGGCGGAACGGCAGGGGCAGCGCCGGGTTGCCGGCCACATAGCGGGCCAGCGAGACCGTGAACTCGTAGCGAAGAGCCATGTCGACGTCATCGGGACCGCGAAAACCGAACAGCTCGGCGAGGTTCTCCGCGCTGTAGTGGGGCCCGAGCAGCGTGTCGGCGAACTCCAGCGACGCGGTCTGGAGAGGCAAAAACCCCATCAGCTCAACCGCCTCGCGGCACCTGGCGAGCATCTTCTCGCGGGCAATCTGCTCATCGGGCGGGTAGTCGCGAAATCCCTTGAGCACCTGCGGCTTTACCTTTTCCGGCTTCTTGCGGTCGTCTTTGGCCATGGTCTCCTAACTTGTTGCTGGGCTTCCGGTCACCGACTCTCGCGGGTAAATGTAGGCAATCGCGACCCAAAGAAAAGCATTTTTTCCTTCCCTATCGGTCTCCGGTTGACCATCCGGCGGCAGTAGTATCGGTGTATTTGCATTGACATTTCTCGGAAATTAGGTATGTTTGTCGATGATAGCACGAACATCACGGAACTATGAACGAGGGGAAGGGCGCATGTTCTTTCGATTAGTTGTCTTGCTACCACTGCTGTCGGCGGCCGGTCTCCTGGCTGCGTCGAGCCTGGCTGTTCCGCCCGATGAACTCGAGCCGCCGGTGTTCGTTTCACCGGAGCCCCGGCGGCTGCTGCGGGTATCCCGCTGCGACGACTCCGCCGTTTTCATTTTCAAGGCAATCATTCCCAACCAGCCCCAGGCCCAGGGACGGGTGCGCTACCGGCTGATCGACGGGTGCGGCCGGATCAACGAGAAGACCGGCCGATGGGTGTGGTATCCGGCGCCCGAAGACACGGCGCGGATCCGCAGGGTGGTCGTCGGCGCCTGTATCAACAACCAGGACATTGAGACGCTCCCGGAAAACCGGGCCCACCTGAGCGTGCTATACCGCGACGAGCACGCCCGGCTGATCTGGATGCTCGGCGGCGACACCATGCACGCGCAGACGCCGGTGATTGCGGCTGACGCCCCGGGGACTACGGCAGTGACCTACCGCATCTCTGAACCGGACTGGTGCGACGAGCCGGCGGTGGCGCTTCGAATGATCGATCCGGCGCCGGCGGGGAAGATATTCTTCACCGACTCGACCCTGACGGCCGAGCTGGCGGCGACCGACGCGGGCCAGAGGTTCGTCGTCACGTACGGGCTGACGTCCGGGCAGTTCTCCCATGAAGGTCAGGTTATTATCGATACCCGGCGCCATGTTGTGCCGGTGTTTGTCGAATGCCCCTCCGAGACTCTGTCGGTGGCCGTCTGCGCCACCCTCTCCTGCCGGCTGCGGGCGATCGATCCCGACTTTCCGGATGATCCGACAGGAATCTTCTACCGCATCGCGCCCATGCCTTACTACCCCGGCAGCGTGCAAGGCTCTACGGGCGAGTATCGCTTCCGGGGGCGGCCCGAGGATGCCGGGCAGGTGTTCGAAATCGGCGTGGCGGCCCACTACGGCGACACCATGACGACCGGGGACCAGATCTGCCGGTTCTGGGTCCGGGTGGACGAGAACCAGCCGCCCCTGTTTACCGGCTCGCTGTGCCACACGCTGGTGAACGCTCCCCCCGGCAGCCCGCCCTTCTTCGAGATGCAGGTGGAGGCCGTCGATCCGGAGGAATGCGGTCCGGTCGCGCTGTTTGTCGCCGGCGTCTCCCCTCTGCCCGTCGGCGGTTTCACGTTTGACCCTGAGGACGGATCTTTCACGATGCCGCTGGCCCCGGCGGAGCTTGAAGAGACTTTCACCATCCGGATCGGCGCCGCCGATGCGGTTGATACGGCGTATTGCGAATTCGACTACCGCCACCTGAACCGGGACCCTGTGGCCGTGATGATCGAGCGGATCGGCGGCGATACACCCGGCGGCCGGCATGCTTTGGACCTCACGGTCACCCAAAACAACCTGGAGCTCCAGGGTTTTGACCTCACCATCGGTTTCGAGGCGGCGGCCCTTAACCTGCAGGGGGTGTCGCCCGGCTCCGTTTATGATTCGTGCGGCTGGGAGTATTTTACTTACCGCTACGGCGCCGGAGGGGCCTGCCCCGAGTGTCCCTCGGGCATCCTCAGACTGGTTGGCCTGGCCGAAACCAACAACGGGGAGGCGCACCCTTCGTGTTTCCGCCCGGCCGCGCCGTTTTCGCTGGCGACACTCGAGTTTCTGGAAAGCGCCGAACCCGCCTGGGCGGGCGTGTTCGTGCCGGTCCGCTTCCTCTGGCTGGATTGCACCGCCAACGCCCTCGCCGCGCGCCTCATCGCCGAGATCCCAGAGTACACCGACCTCCTGATATCACGGGAGGTGTATGACCTTGACAGCGTTCTGGCGGAAGACGGCGAAGTCTATTCGTTCCTGGCGATCACCGACCCGCTCGGTACGTTCCCCGCGACCGGCGGGGCGGTCGGTGACTGCGATGCGGCTGCGATGCCGCACCCGGCCCCGATTCGACGGGTGGACTTCTTCAACGGCGGTGTGAAGATAGCCGGCCCGCCAGCCACACCGGTCGGGGAGCATAATCCGGACGGGACAGCCGGGGGACCGCCGCTGCCCTCGACGTTTGCCGTCCACCAGAACTGCCCCAATCCGTTCAATCTTGAAACCGTGATTCCGTTCGATCTGCCGAGGCAGGGTCGGGTCACGCTCGAGATCTACAACACGCTTGGGCGGCGGGTGTACCGCCAGGTTGGGGACTATCCGGCCGGATACCACCGGTTGGTATGGGATGGGAGGACCGACGGCGGCCGGGTCGCCGCCAGCGGAGTGTACGTGTACCGCCTCGCGACGGGGGAAACCGCGGCTGCCCGCAAGATGATGCTCCTGAAGTAGAAGGCGGGGGGGCTGCCCCCCGCTTCGGAGCGGGCTTCCCCGGCCTGCTCGGCGAACCGGCACCCAGGTACCTGACCTGTCAGCGCGGAGGCACGGATTCCGCCTTGACGGAACTATCTCGCCGCCCTAGATTATCGTCTACCCGCACCAGCGGGAAGCAGGCTTCTCTGCAAACAACATCGTGGCGCAAGGAGTCACCGGCTATGCATTATGCCATCAAGTGCTGTGCAATCGCCGTTCTGGCGGCGGCGGGCTGCGATAATCCGCAAACTCCAACCGACAACGACGAGGAAGACCACCGGGAAGGTTCGCTCAGCGTGGTCATTGAGACGACCGAGGAAACATTTCAGGGCAGTTTCGAAGATATCTCCGTTTCCTTCAGTGGCGAAATTGACACCTCGTTCCAGTTGGGTGGATTTGATTTCCTGCTTCAGTACGGTTCCAGCGCGCTGACGCTGCAGCAGGTCTCGCCGGGGAGCTTCCTGCAGACCTGCGGCTGGGAGTACTTTACCTACCGCTACGGGGCCAACGCCATATGCGGCGGTGCGCCCTGTCCGAGCGGCGTGGTGCGGGTGGTGGCGATCGCCGAGATGAACAACGGCGCCAACTACGCCGACTGCTTCGCCAGCACGACCGACACCGAGCTGTTCAAGCTGACCTTCCTGGTCACCAACGATCGGACATATGAGTGCACGCAGATCCCCGTCCAATTCATCTGGTACGACTGCGGCGACAACGCGATTGCGTCCAAGACCGGTGACACGCTGTTTATCAGCCGCCATGTCTACGACTATCCGTTCGATACCATCATCGGGCCGATAGCGATCGAGGACCCGGATGCGGCCTTCCCGACCAATTTTGGCGCCCCAGCGGTCTGCGAGACCGCGGGCGGGCCGAACAAGCCGGAACCGCTGCGGCTGATCGACTTCACGAACGGCGGGATCGCCATCGCCTGCGCCGACTCGATCGACGTGCGCGGCGACATCAACCTCGACGGTTGGGCGAACACGATTGCCGACCTAATGCTCTTCAGAAACTACTTCGTGTACGGCACGGTGGTTTTCACGCATGACGAGGGCAAGCAGATCGCCGCCACCGATGTCAACGCTGACGGGCAATTCCTGCGGGTGGCCGACCTGGTCTACTTGGTCCGGATTGTAGTCGGCGATGCACTGCCATACCCCACGCCCATACCGGCCGTGCCCGCCTGGTTCACCGTTTCCGACACCACCATCAGCGTGGAATCGGAGAAGACGATGGGTGGTGTATTCATGATTCTTGAAGGGAACGTGACCCCGACTCTCTCCGACCCTCAAATGGAACTCAAGTTTTCATACCATCCATTTACGGACTGCACCCGGCTGCTGGTCTGGTCGCCGGAGGGAGACAGCACGCTGGGACCTCTCCTCACGTTTGATATCCATCCGACCATACTGAGTATCGATGCGGCCACCGCGCAGGGCATTCCGGTGAGGGCGACAGTAGTATCCGGCGAGGGATCAGCGCGATAGGAGGCAGCGAGCCGGCGCCCGGCGGGGCGCCGGTGGTCGGCAATGGGCGAGGGTGCAAGGTCGCGATCGAACGGTTGCATCGGGCGGCTTTTATTGATATCGTATCGCGACAGCCGACAGGCTAAATCGCACAAGATGGTGCTTCTGAAATGAGCCGCCCGATCACATGCTTCTCCTTTATCCTGCTTCTGGTGGTTTCCGCTTGCCCGGCGCGCGCCCAGACGGTGGAGCCGTATACGGTGCGGATCGGGCGGCTGGACCCGGCGGCGCCCGGGGCGGTCTGCACGGTCGCGGTGTCGCTGGAGACCGGCTGGGCCAGCATGGCCGGGTTTGATTTCCTCATTACCTATGAGAACGGCCCGCTGGCGGTTCAGTCGGTCATCCAGGGAGAGGTGGGCCGCACCTGCGATTGGGAGTACTTCACGTGGCACGCCGGGCCGGGCGGACCGCGCAACGAATACGGGCGCGCCACCGACACCGTCCGGATCGTCTCGGTGGCCAGTCTCACGCCGACCCACGTGCCGGCCTGCTACAACCGTGCGGCGAAGCCGGTCGGGCTGTTTTCGCTGGTTTTCCGGACCGCGCCGGGTCCGGAGTACGGCTGCCGCTACTCGCCGGTCCGGTTCTACTGGCGGTCGTGTTACGACAACCGGATTTCCGTGCCCGCCTCGATCACCCCGTTGCCGCACAACGAGGTCGAAACGATCGCGCAACTGGTGCTCGAACCGACCGGGTGGCAGATCTCCCGCTTTTCCTCTCCCCTTCCGGGCTGGTTCGGTCCGCCGGACACGTGCCTATCGGAGCGGCGGTCCTCGCCGGTGCCGTTTGTGAATCTGATCAACGGCGGCGTCGTCCTGCGCGGCGGCTCCTGCGCGGCCGATCCGCGGGGGGATCTCAATCTCAACGGCATCCCTTACGAGATCGAGGATTCCTGGATGTTCGCGAAGTACCTCCTGTTGGGCGACACCGCCCTGGCGCGGCGCCGGACCGCCTCGCTGGCGGCCACCGACATGAACCGCGACGCGCGGACGGGAACGATCGAGGATCTCGTGCTGCTGATGCGGGCGGTGCTGGGCGAGTATGTGCCGGACCCGGGGATGTTTCTCAACCGCGACGCGCCCGCGGAGAGCCCGTTCGCGCCGCCCCCCCCGAAAGACAGCCGGGCGACCCTGCGGCTCGAGGAGAACGAGCTCGCAGTGGAAGCCGAGGACTCGCTCGTGGCGGCCCGGTTCGTGTTCCGGGGACGGATCGTCCCTCACGTCTACAACACCCGGCTTGATGTGTACAGCACCTATGTCAACGGACAAACGCGCGTGCTCGTCTACGGGTTCTTCAGCGGGGCGTCCTTCGGCAGCGGGCCGTTTCTCTATTGGGAGGGGAGCGGCCGGCTGACGGGTTTCTCGCTGGCGACCGTGTCGGGGGGCCGGGTCGAGGTGCGCATCCGCCGATAATCCCGCCCGCGGCGACAATCGCCGTTGCCCGCTCCGCGCAAATCCGCTACCTTGCCGGGAAAATCGCCGGCCAACGGTCGGGAATATCGACGCTCAGAAGGGAGAGACAACACATGCGCCCGCTCATCCTCAGTACCCTTGCCGCCCTGTGGATCGGAGGCCCGTCGGTGTGGGCCGCGGAGGGCGGCCTGGATCCCGCCCTGGTGGCCAGGATTCGCGCCGACTACGACGCGACCGGGTTTTCGCCGGCCACCGTCAACGCCGTCACCAACAACGACCTCAGAGCGCTCGCCCTGAGCCGGGAGAAAGTGACCGCCTTCGACGACCTGTTCAACGTGCGCCTCAAGGAGACCGGGATCACCAACCAGGCCGGCTCGGGCCGGTGCTGGCTTTTTGCGGGACTGAATGTCTTCTCCCCCCGGGTCTGCACCAAGCTCGACCTGTCGAAATTCCAGTTCTCCCAGCCGTATCTCGCCTTCTGGGACAAGATGGAAAAGGCGAACTTCTTTCTCGAAGAGATGATCCGCCTGCGGGAGCGGCCGCTGTATGACCGGGAACTGGCGGTGGCGCTCGATGGTCCTTTCGGGGACGGCGGCTGGTGGCACTATGCCACCGCGCTGATCGAGAAATACGGCGTGGTGCCGCTGACGGCGATGCCGGAGACGAAGCAGTCGGGCGCGACGGGGACGGTCAATTCGCTGGCCGAGCGCAAGCTGCGCGCCTTCGCGGCGGAGATCCGGCGGATGGCCGCCGGGGGCGCGGATGTCGCGCAGCTTCGGGCGCGCAAGGAACGGATGCTGGCGGAGATCTACCGCCTCCTCGTCGCCGCCTACGGCCCGCCGCCGACCGAGTTCACCTTCCGCTATAAGGTCAAGGACTCGGTGGTCACCGAGCCGAAAACCTACACGCCGCGGTCGTTCTACGACGAGATCTTCGGGGGACCGCTCCCCGACTACGCCATCCTCATGGACAACCCGGCCAAGGGGTACGACACGCTCTACCGGATCGAGAGCAGCCGCAACATGGCCGACCGGGCGGACCTGACCATGCTCAACCTGCCGGTCGCGCGGCTCAAGGAGTATTGCCTGAGAGCGCTGCTCGACTCGCAGGCGGTCTGGTTCGCGTGCGACGTCGGCGTGGACAATTTCGGCGATTCCGGCATTCTCCGCAACGGCATCTATGATTTCGAGGGGACGCTCGGGGTGTCGTTCGCTATCGCCAAGGCCGACCGCATCACCCTGCGCGACAGCTACCCGAACCACGCCATGACGCTGGTCGGGGTTGACACCGCCGCGGATGGGTCGCCCGTCAAGTGGCTCGTGGCCAACAGCTGGGGGGACAAAGGAGGCAACGACGGTTACTGGATCATGTACAACGACTGGTTTGACACCAACGTGTACCTGGTGGCGGTGGAGAAGCGGCTGCTGGCGGAGGCCGACCGGAAAAAGCTCGACCAGGCGCCGGTGGTGCTGCCGCCCTGGGATCCGTTTTACCAGGCCGCCAAGCGCCTGAAGTAGGCGGCGCGGACCATGGATGATTTTCTGAGCCGACTGGCGGGGCTGGTTCCGCCGGAGCAGTTCAGCACCCACCCCGACCATCTGCGGGTGGCGGCGAAGGATGAATCGACGACGACGCCGGTGACGCCGCGCGCGGTGGTCTGGGCTGTGACAATCGACGAGATCGCGGCCGTGGTTCGCCTCTGTCGCGCTCACCGGGTTCCGATTACGACCCGCGGGGGAGGGAGTGCGCTGGAGGGATCGGCTGTACCGGTGGAGGGAGGAATTGTGCTCGATCTCAGCCGGATGACGGCGATTCTCGGATACTGGCCGGAAGACCTGCAAGTCGAAGTACAACCAGGACTTATATATGATGACCTGAACCGCAGGTTGAAAGACGACGGGTTGTTCTTCCCTCCCTCACCGGGCGGCTCGGGTGATGTAGCGACCATCGGCGGCATGGTCTCGACCAACGCCAGCGGCATCTATTCAGTGAAATACGGCGGCACGCGTGATTATGTCCTGCGCCTCCGGGTGGTCACCGGGACTGGGGAAATTCTCACGCTCGGCGACCGGGCCGTCAAGAGATCCTCCGGCTACAACCTGGTCGATCTGATCAGCGGGTCGGAGGGAACGCTGGCGATCATCGGCGCGGTCACGATCCGGCTGGCCGGGCTGCCGGAGGGACGGCGGCAGGAAGCCTACGCCTTCGGGAACGAAGTAGCGGCCTCGCGGGCGGTGTCGGAGATGCGGCGCTACGGACTGGATCTGGCGGCCATTGAATTCCTCGACGGCCGGCTGCTGGAGGCCCTGAACCGCCTGAAGGAGTACGGCCTCACCGAGGCCCCTTCGCTGTTCCTGGAGTACCACGGCCCGGAAGCCGTGCTTGCGTCCAACGCCGAACTTGCAGCCGGGATCTGCGAGGAGATGGGAGGCCGGCGGATCACGCTGGCGGAAGGGCAGAATCCGTGGGAGATCCGGCACTGGGCAACCGACGCCGTGAAGCATCGTCGCCCCGGATACTCCATTCTCCGCAACGACATCGCTTTCCCGATTTCCCGCCTGGCGGAGTTGGTGGAGTTCTGCTACCGGACAGCGGATGCGGCGGGCCTTGCCATTCACACATTCGGGCATGTCGGCATGGGGCTTCTGCACGCGCTCTTGCTGGCGCGACGGGAGGATGCGGCCGAGTGGTCGGCGGCCCGGCAGACTAACGAGATGATCATCCGAAAGGCGCTCGAAGTGGACGGGACGATCTCGGGCGAACACGGCATCGGTCTCGGCCACAAGAGACTCTTTCAGGAACACCACGGCGACACAGTCGACCTGATGCGGCGGATAAAGGCGCAGTTTGACCCGGCGAATATTCTCAATCCCGGCAAGATCTTCGATCCGTCATGAGCCGGGGAAAGCGGGGCGCCCGGCGCCACCGCACCGTCGGTATATGCACTTGATTATTAACAGGTTGCGGCGCAACCGGGTAGTTCTTGACGGGCCCGGTCAGGCCGTCTATCTTGCATGGCGATTTGGCGGAACCGAACTGTAGAAATACGTTATAAAGGGGTATGATGAAAGTTCTCGGCGGCATCGTGGGGATCGGCCTGCTTACGGCGGCAACGGCTTTCGGCCAGGCGCGCCTGGTGGCCCCTTTGGACAAGTTCGACTTCGGCATTCTCCCCCCGAATTCAGTCCTCGTGCACCACTTCTGGTTGCGCTCGGCGGGCGCCGACACGGTGACGATCACCGATGTCAAGACGGGGTGTTCCTGCGCGGCGAGCGAACTGGAGAAGAACGTGCTGGCGCCGGGCGACAGCGTGCTGCTGGGGATTCGGTGGGATATCGGTCGCTCGCACGGCTCCATCTTCCGGTCCCCCCTGGTCTTCTTCAACAATTCCGAGCAGACTCTGCGGTTGTCGCTGGAGGGGCAGGTGTGGGACGACCCGGAGACCGCCCGCCCGGTGACGGTCAAGCCGTTCCGGTTCGAGCTGTCGCGGGCGGCGATAAAGGATATCGACGGCCTGCCGTTCACCCTGACGAATCATTCCGGCGAGGAGTTGTCGATCGAGCTGCTCTCGCTAGCGCCGGAGGAAATCGAGTTGGTGCTGCCGGAGAAGATCCCGGCCAACGGCTCGGCGAGCGGTTCGGTGCGAGTGAAACCGGAGTTCCGGAACACGGAGTTCAGCACGTCGATCACGCTGCTGGTCCGGGACGAGCGAAACACGCACGTCACGATTCCCGTGCGGCGGAAGTTCTACTAGGCAGGTTTGGGGTCGACAAAAGGGGATTTAGTGCGTATATTATAGAGTTACAGAACAAACCGTTTTTACCAGGGGTCAGACGACGAACATGACAAGACTCAAAACCACATGCCTCGGGCTGGCGGCGGCGGCGCTTGTGGCGGGGTCGGCCTGGGGAGCTCCCCGGCTCACGATGCCCGAATCGGATTTCGATTTCGGGTACGTGCCGCAGAACTCCACGATCTCGCACTCATTCTGGCTGTTTTCGACTGGCGACGACACGCTGAAGATTCTGAAAGTGGTGCCTGGGTGAGGCTGCACGAAGGCTCCGCTGGAGAAGTCGGAGCTTGCTGTCGGTGACAGCACACGCCTGCAAATCATTTTCGACACCAAGACGTATTCGAGCCGGGTGACCAAGCGCCCGAGCATTCAGACCAACGAGGGCGCGCCCGACAAGCACGTCTCGATTACGGCCACCGTCGTGCTGCGGCCGGATTCGACCTATCCCCTGGTCATCAGCCCCTACAAGATCGACCTGTCGCAGCTCGGCGACAAGGTGATCGACCAGTCGCCGATCACGTTCAAGAACGTGTCGGAGCAGACCCTCGACATTCACCTGATCGCCGAAGAGGGGGATTACTTCGATCTCGATCTGCCGAAACAGATCGGGCCGGGCCAGCAGGTGGAGGGCAAGGTCACGTTGCGCGCCTCGGCCGGGACCATGTCGTTCGACAAGTCGTTCACGATCGAGGCCACCCCGCCGGGCAACGGCAATGGGGCAGCGGCCCGGTTCACCGTACCGGTGAAGCGGACGGTCCGCGTCGCCAATCAGGCGGGAGCCACGAAGGTGCTGCCGAGGGGCGGGCACTGAGCGCGCCCCGGCCGGAGCCGGAACGGATAAAACTCGCACGCCGCCGATCGGATACGATCGGCGGCGTTATTTTGTCGGCGGGGGCAGGTCGAACCGGGCCCCGCCCGGAGCCCGCAACCCTATACCGCTTCTACAGGTCCCGGTCGAGATCCGGGAAACCCTGCTGCAGCAGGCTTTCCCAGTACTTGTTGTACACCTCGCCGTAAACGTTGGAGTGGACGAGCCGGTACTCGTTGTTGCTCCGGGCATCCACAAACACGAACAGCTTCCCCTCCCCGACGCCCCGGTAGTACCAGATCTGGTACGGACGGCCGGAGTTGTCCGCCCCGATTCCGGGCTGATCGGTCAGCGGAACCACCCGATCATCCACTTCATCCGGCGCTCCATACACCAGGTAAACCCGTCCCCGGTCGGTACGCCAGCCGTCATCGCGCGCCTCGGTCAGCGAAAACCGTTCGTTGACATAGTGGAAGCGGGCCACGGCATCGACCCGCCCTTCGTTCAGGGGGGTGGCGGGGTCGCGATCGTGCTCCGCCCAGTACTGGGCGAGGAAAGTCTCCTTCCCCTCCGGCGTCAACCGCTCGAGCACTCTCTGCTGCTCGGGAGAGAGGAAGTACCAGGTGAGCGCCGTCCGTTGGTCGGTGGTGAGCAGGCGGTAGGGATCGCCGGGGATGCTCTGGTCGCGCATGACGAGGAGATCGGCCGGCGAGACCACGGCGAACCGCACGACCTGGGTATCGGCGCGGGCGGCGGCGGAGTCGTCGGCAACCACCCGCAGGCGGTACACGCCGGGCAGCCAGCCGCCGATGTCGAAACGCTCGGTGAAGGCGATTGTGGCGCCGCCGGGCAACGCCGGCCGGGCCCCCAACACGCGCAGCAGCGAATCCCGGGAATCGAGCAGTTCAAAGGTGAGCCGGGTGGACGGGCCGGCATGCCCGACCTCTTTCCCCGGCTGGTACACCTCGCCCACGCAGTACATGGTGCTGTCGCCGGTTCCAAAAACGCCGAGCGGGTTGGGCAGCACAGCGAGCCCGTTCTCCACCAGGCGGAGGTTGACCGCCGATGAGTCGGTGAAAGGCGCGGCGCTGTAGGCCAGGTACGGACCGCCCAAGGCGACCGCGTCCCGGCGCGGCGGCTCGACCACGATCCGATCCAGGAAGGCCGACCCGGAGCGCTTGCTCACCGCGTCGATTACCGTCAGCCGGGCCGAGTACACCCCCGGACGGGCGAACAGGAGGAGCTTGTTGAAGATCCGGATGCCCGTCTCGTGGGCTTCGCGGCTGTCGCTCACGCGCACCGAGAAATAGGTAGAGGCGGAATCCACAGCCACGCCCGCGTTTCCCAGGAGGTCAATCTGAGCGAAAATACGGGCGTAGAGAAAGCTGTCGACTTCGGTCGGCCGGAAAAACTCGAATTCGTTCTGGGCCAGCGAGAACGGCACCTGAACCAGCGCCACCGTGTCGTAGGCCGGGTCCGGGTATACGGCAAAGCCGGCGTAGACCGTCAGGTTCTCCCCCGTTCCGGACTGCGCCGGCGCGGCGCCCGCCACGAGCGCCGCGGCTGCAAGAACGATTAATCGGGTCGGTTGCATCAGTGCCCATCCTTCTTCGGCTCAAAAATCCGGCCGCTGGTAGAGGCCATCGTACGGATACTGCAGGCGGTAGTCGCCGTCATCGTTCACGTCGACAAAGACAAATTTGCGGTACCGGCGGTCCTTGTAGTAGTGCCACTCCTGGTAGGGGTAACGGTCGGCGACGAGCGGGTAGTCGTCGATCTGGTCCGGCTCGCCGTAGCGGATCAGCACCCGCCCCCGGTCGGTGCGCCAGCCCTCCATGTTGAGAATGCTGAAGAGGCGGTTGGCGAGATCGACGCGGTAGTAAAAGACGACCTTGATCTCGTTGACGGCGGTGGTGGGATCGGGGTCGCGCTCTGCCCAGAAGCGGTCGAGCGCGGCCACCCGATCGGCCAGCGAGTCGATCTTCCGCAGGGGCTTGATCTCGTTGCCGTCAGCGATCAACTCCAACTGGTCGAGCGCGGCGTTCCAGTCGTAGCGCAGGACGCTCGCGGCGGTCCAGGGGATGCGGAACTCGGCCTGCCGCTGGTCGAGCTGCTTGTACCGTCGCCCGTGCAGCGACACCTCCAGCCTGTAATCGCCGGGCATGAAGCCGTCCAGCGAGATCTCCCGGAGCTGTCGGGTGATGCGCTGCGGGAGCGCGGTCGTGAGGCTGTCGCGGTACACCATCCCCTTGCTCTCGTGGCGCAGGGCGGTGACGACGGTCACCTCGCTGAGGGAATCGCCCCCGCGGTGGATTTCCAGGTAAAAGAGCAGGCGGCCGCCGTCGTCGCCGGAAAAGGAGCCCGTGAGCGACGGGACCACGATGAACTCGCCCTTGGCGAAAGCGCCGGCGGCCGAGTCCGATTCGTTCGGCCCGGCGGCCTGGGCCAGTTCAATATCCGAGAGCTCGGCGGAGCGGCTGTCGAACGGCTCCAGGCGGAGGTCGAAATCCCGCTTGAGGATGGCCGAGGAGCCGACGTTTTCGATCAGGAAGAGAACCTCGTAGTCGCCGGGCGGCAGATCGAAATTGACCTGGGCGGCGCGGTAGTCGGCGGTCGACGTCGTTTTCGCCAGCGCATCGACAACCGCCTCGCGCTCCTCGCGCGACACCGCCGCCGTCGTGTCCGCCTTCCGGTCGTTGACCCGAATCGTCGTCACGTAGCGGGCGCGGAACAGCCCGCCCAACTGCTGAAAGTCGAGGGCGTAGTTGTATACCTGGTAGTAGACCTCCAGGCGCACCCGACCCGGCTCCTCCGACGGAAAGACGCCGGTGCCGACGATCAGCTTCTTGGCTTCCCCGGTGATGGCGCGGCGCAGGAGCGGGGACTGCCCGAAAGCGGCGGCCGCGGCGACTACCCACACCAGAAGTCCGAGGACGGTCAGGCGAAGGAAGGTTCTCACCATATCACCCTTTAAACGAAGGGGTTTTCCGGTCCGTTCCAAGGTATCGACGGCGGTACCCCGGCGGCAAGATCAAAAATATCCGGGGCCGGGAAGAAAGAAACCAGTTATTCGTAGCGCAGGGCCTCGATCGGGTCGAGCTTGGCCGCCTTGACTGCCGGGTACATGCCGGAAATCATCCCCACTGAGACAGCGACCAGGAAGCCAACGACGATCCAGAAGACGGAGATGGCGATGGGGAAGCCGATCGCGCTGTTGACGGCGACTCCGAAGAGCACGCCGATGATAATGCCGGCCGTTCCGCCCGCGCCGCTGAGGGAGGTGGCCTCGGTGAGGAACTGCAGGAGGATGTTGGACCGTTTGGCGCCGATCGCCTTGCGGACCCCGATCTCCCGGGTGCGTTCGGTGACCGAGACGAGCATGATGTTCATCACCCCGATCCCCCCCACCATCAGTCCGACCGAGGTGATCACGAGCATGGCGATGTAGATGTAGTCGGTGATCTTCTCCACCTGCTCGCGGATGGCGTCCTGGGTCAGCAGGTCGAAGTTGTTCTCTTTTCCGAAGGGGACCTTGCGGTAGACGCGGAGGGCGCCGATGACCTCTTCCTTGGCCTGCTCGAGCTTGTCGAGGGTGACGGCGCGCACCGACAGCCCGAGCGCCTCCTCCCAGGGGTGGATCTTTTCGAAGGTGGACAGCGGGATGGCGACGGCGTTGTTTTCGTAGGTGTTGCCGAAATTCGACTTGGCCTTTTCGAAGACGCCGATCACTTCGAACCGTTCGTCGTTGACCCGGATTTCCTGGCCGATCGGATTGCGTCCCTCGAAGAGGGTGTTGGCGATGTCATGGCCGATGACGGCCACGTGGGCCCGCCGGGCCTCGTCCATGCTGCCCAGGAAACGCCCCTGCTGGAGCGAGCGCTCCCGCACCCGCATGTAGTCCGGCCAGGTGCCGAAATACCGCACGTTGGGGACTTTCCGGTTCTGGTATTTGACGACGTTGCCGCCGGGGGCCCAGTAGTGATTGGTCGGCGCCACGCCGTCGACCGACGGGCAGTGGTCGCGGATCGCCTCCGCCTCTCCGACCGTCAACTCCGGCCGGTTGCGCTCCTCCTCGGTCAGGTCGTCCCAGTCGCGCATGGCGGGGAGGCGTTCGACCTCGATGATGGCGGCCGCGCCCATGCCGGAGATCTCCTGTTCCATGGCGGCGTTGAGGCCGTTGATGAGCGAGGCCAGGCCGATGACCGAGGCGACGCCGATCAGCACCCCGAGGATGGTCAGCCCGGAGCGCAGTTTGTTGGCGCGCAGAGAGCCGAGCGCCATGAGCACGCAGTCCCTCATTTCGACAAAGGTCATCAGCATGGGCCGTCCTCACTCATAGCTCAGCGCCTTGATGGGGTCGAGCCGGGCGGCCTTCATCGCCGGGTACAGACCGAAGATGAGCCCAACCGAGGTGGAAATGCCCAGGCCGAGAATGACCGCCAGCGCCGACGGGGAGATGTCCATGTTGATCATCCCGACGAGGGCCCGGGCGATGAAGAAGCCGAGGACGATGCCGATGATGCCGCCGAAGACGGTCGTCAGCAGGGCTTCGAACAGGAACTGCAGGAGGATGTACGTCTGCTTGGCCCCCACCGCCTTGCGGATGCCGATCTCGCGCGTCCGCTCGGTCACCGAGACCATCATGATGTTCATGACGACGATCCCGCCCACGACGATCGAAATCATCGATACTCCCAACAGCCCCATCCGGAACAGGCGGGTGGCGTTGTTGAGCGTGTCCAGGATGCTGTCGGCCGTGAGGATGGCGAAATCATCGGGCTTGTCGAAGGGCACGTGGCGGGCGGCCCGCAGGATCATGCGAGTCTGGTCCATGGCGTCGTCAAGCCGCGCCAGGCTGCGCGCTTTGATCGCCAGGTGGATGCCGTCGCGCTCGCTGTCGAAGTCCTGACGGTGGGCGCTGAACGGGATGTAAACCTGCTTGTCGTTGTCGTCGCCGAAGAGACTCCCGGACGCTTTGGCCAGCCCGATGACCTGGTACTTTCGTCCGCCGATACGGATGTCCTTGCCGACCGGGTCCTGGCCGTTGAAGAGTTCGTCATAGAGCACGTGGCCGAGGAAGGCCACCCGCCGTTTGTAGAGATCGTCCTCCCGCGAGTGCCACCGCCCCTCCTGCACCTCGACGTCGACGATATCGACGCGGTTGAAGGTGGTGCCAATGACGGGGACGTTGCGGACGCTGCGGTCGCCGAATTTCACCTCAGACATCGTCCATACCCCCGGCGAAATGACCTCGCACAGGTCGCAGCTCTCGTCCAAAAGCGGGACGAGGTTCTCTTCGAGCCGCTTGCGCTTCATTTGCTCGAGCCAGTCCTGGTGGGACATGATGATGCCGTGGCGCTGCACGAAAAAGGTCGTCGGGCCGAGGCTGTCGAACTCGGCCTCGATGGCGTCCTGCATACCCTCGAGGGCGGAGACAATCGTGATCACGCTGGTAACGCCGATGATCACGCCCAGGAGCGTCAGCCCGGAGCGGAGCTTGTGGGCCCAGAGGGCCTGCACGGCGAGGTTTAGGATGGGGAGGACAACCATACCATCAATAGCTCACGCGGGCATGTTCCGGCACCCGCTCGTCGCCGGCTATCTGCCCGTCAAAAATCGACAGCACCCGCCGGGCGTGCCGGGCGATGTCCGGTTCATGGGTGACGAGGATGATCGTGTTTCCCTGCTGGTGGAGCTGGTCGAAGAGGCGCATGATCTCGATGGAGGTCTTGCTGTCGAGGTTGCCGGTCGGTTCGTCGGCCAGCAAGAGCGACGGCCGGTTGACCAGCGCGCGGGCGATCGCCACCCGCTGGCGCTGGCCGCCCGAGAGCTCGTTGGGTTTGTGGAGCATGCGGTCGGCCAGGTCGACCCTCGCGAGCGCCTCCTCAGCCATGCGCCGGCGCTCGGCGGCCGGGGAACCGTTGTAGATGAGGGGCAGCTCGACGTTGTGCAGGGCCGTGGCCCGGGCCAGCAGGTTGAACGTCTGGAACACAAAACCGATTTCCCGGTTGCGGATGTTCGCCAGCTCATCGTCGTTCATCACCGACACAGCTTTCCCGTTGAGGTAGTATTCCCCCCGGGTGGGCGTGTCGAGACAGCCGATGAGGTTCATGAGGGTCGACTTGCCGGAACCGGAAGGCCCCATGATGGCCACGTACTCGCCGCGTTCGATGGTAATGGAGACGCCGCGCAGCGCCTGCACGAGTTCGGCCCCCATCTGATACGTGCGCCAGAGATCCCTGGTCTCAATGAGCGCCATGGCTATTCGCCCTCATTCATCGGGACTGCCGCCTCCGGCGCGACCGCATCGCCCGGATTGATGGTGCGAAGCACGCGGTACGGTCCGGCCACGACAGAGTCTTTTTCGGCCAGCCCGGACGTGACTTCGATGAATTTCTGGTCGGCGATGCCGGTCTGGATGGCGACGAATTCGGCCGCGCCGTTGCGGATGACATAGACGCCGCGGACCTCCTCGCGCGCCTCGCGCCCCGATTCCCCGGCGGCCGAGGATTCGGCGGCCGTCGCCGCCATCACGCCGCTGGTCGACCCGGCGGCCGGCTCCCCCTCACCCTGACCCGCCCGGCTGTGCTCCAGCGAGTCCCGGTCCAGCGAGCGGACGACAACTGCGCTGTAAGGCACGGAGAGGGCGTTGTCCCGACGGGCCGTCTCGATGTCGACGGTCGCCGACATGCCCGGCCGGACCTTCTTGTTCACGTCCATGAAAATGACTTTGACCCGGAAATTGGTCGACATGCCCGAGGACGACGTGGTGGCGAGAATGGCGGTGTTGCCGATCTCCACGACTCCCCCCTTGAACACCGTGTCCGGAAAGGCGTCGATCTCGATATCAACCGGCTGGCCCTGTTCAACCTTGACTATCTCTGTCTCGTCGACCTCCACCTCCACCTCGAACACGTCGAGGTTGGAAATGGTCATGAGTGTCTTGCCCTGCGTAAACGCCGTCTGGGCGGCCGCGATCTCCCCCACCTCGACATCGAGGAAGGTGATTACCCCGGGCATGGGAGCGGTGATCCGGCATTTCTGGAGGTAATCGAGCTGCTTTTCGAGGCGCGACTGGGCCTGCTGTTCCTGGGCCAGCATCGCCTCATAGGTCGCCTTGGCATTCAGGTGGGCGTAGCGGGCGTTCTTGTAGATGGTCTCGGAGGTGAGATCCTTCTCCATCAGCTTTTCCTGGCGGCGGAATTCCTCCTCCGCCTGGTCGAGCGTGGTCTTGGCCCCGTCCAGGCGGGCCTTGATTTCGCTCAGCGCGTAGCGGGCCTGCTGCACATCGCTGGCCACCTGCACGGTATCGAGCAGGACGAGCAGTTTGCCGGCCTCGACTCGGTCGCCCTCGCGCACATAGAGTCCGATAATTTCCCCATTGACCTCGGAGGTGATGTTGACCTTGGTTTGCGGCTGCACACGTCCCGAGGCCGACACCCGTTCCACGATCTCGCGCGTCGTGACGACGTCGGCCTGCACCTTCGCCGCTTTCGACGTGTTCATGGTCAGGTTGGCGATCACCAGGACCGCGACGACAACCACGACGCCGATGATGATCAGCAGTTTCTTCTTCGACATAGACGACTCACTTATCCTATCGTATACGCCTGAAGCCGGCGGCCGGCTCAGACCTTCCCCATGGCGCTTTCGAGGCGGGCGATGGCGAGATTGAGGTCGAAGTTCGCCCGGATGAGCCCCAACTGAGCCTCCTTCAGGGACACCTGGGCGTCCAGCAGGTCGAGAATCGTGGCCGCCCCCAGGTTGTATTTCTCCTGGGTGATGCGCATATCCTCCTCCGCGGCGGCGACCGTTTCGCCGGCCACGGTGAGCTGCTCCTGGACCTGCTTTATCTCAAGGTAGAAACTCTTGACCTGGGCGACCGTGCTGTTCAACTGGTCGACCCGGTAGGCGCGGGCATTGTTCAGCGACACCTTGGCCCAGGCGACCTGCCGCTCGCGGAGGAACCCGTCGAAAATCGTCCAGTTCAGCGAGAGACCGAAAGTGCGGCTCTTCGACGAAAAATCGTAGGTGACCGTATCCCCGCGCGTGCCGTCGTTCGCCGACATCGAGGCCGAGCCGGTCAGGGTGGGCAGGTAGGTCGCCCAGGCCGCTTTCACCGAATGACGGGCGGCATCCACCGATTTCCCGGAGGCCAACAGCGCGGGGTTGTGCTCCATCGCATACTGGATCGCCTCGTCGAGCCCCCCTTCATAGCTGCGCCGCGGATAGTCGGTGGAGAATCCCACGTCGGCGCGCGGGTCGACGCCGACGACGTAGGCCAGCTCCGCCCGCGTGGTGACCACAGAGTTCTCCGACCGGAGCAGAGTGAGGCGGTCGTTCCCCATCTGGACCCGCTGCTTGAGCACGTCGGAGCGCGAGGCCGAACCGAGTTCGTACTTGGACTCGATCAGCTTCAACTGCTCCTCGCTGCGCTTCACCGCCTCCGAATCGACCGCGACCCCCTCGACGGCGGCCAAGTAGAGGTAGTAGGCAATCTTGACCGATTTCACCATGTCCTGCTCGGAGGCGAGCACGTTGAGACGGGCCTGCTCTTTGGCGGCGCCCGCCGCCGCCAGGTCAAACCAGTTGGGCACATTGAACAGCGAGAGGCGGGCCGAAATCGAGAGGTCCTTGTTCGTGCCCTCGTCGTCATCGATCGGAACGGTACGCCGTTCCGTGGCGCGCGGAATCTCCTGCCTCAGGGTGACCGGAGAATCGTCCATGAGCGTCCCCTCCCAGCTCACCGTGTCGGTCTCGGTCACCACCAACTGCTCGGCCTCCTGGTCCCAATTGCGGTAGTCGGTATAGGAGTAGCCGGCGTTGACGGTAGGCAGGAACTGGCCGATCGCGTAGACCTTGTCCCACTTGGCTATCTCATAATCGCCGCGGGCGGCGATCACGGCGGCCCGGTTTTTCAGGGCCAGGTCGATGCAGTCGTCCAGCGTTAGCACCTGCTGCGCGGAAACCATCCCCGGGGCGGCCGCAAGCGCGGCCAAAACAGTCATTCCAATGGCACGCATGAACCTCATTCACTGTCTCCTCTATGCGAACATTGCTCCGATTCCGCTTGAGAGCGCATGGAGAATCGCCAGCAGTCCCATCGATAAGACCGCCACCCAGATTCCCTTGTTGCGCGGAAGGCCGAGAATGATCGAAAAACCTATCCCCAGAACGATCAGTTCCCAGATGTGAAACAGGCTGATCTTTGACAACAGAGCGTAGCTCAGCGAGGTCAGGTCGGGGTTGGGCAGGAGGGCGGCCGCCGAGAGCGACACCAGGATGCTCTTCTTCGCCATCACCAGCGGGATGGTCACGTAACTGCCCAGCGCATAGAGCACCTCACCGAACAGCGACACCGACAGGAGGGCCTTGAACGATGCGCGACCGGCGAAGACGAACTTGCCCCAGAAGGCCGCGAGCGCGGCAATGAGCAGAGGCACCAGCAACATCCCGAGCGTGCCGGCGGCCACCGTCGACAACTTCATAAACGTGAGCACCTGCCCGGTCAACTGCTCGCGGGTGACGCCGCGCTGTTCGAGCGATTTCTGGAACTGCTCGCTCTGCATCTGGGCCTGGAGGATGTAGTCCGCCAACAGCAGCATCAGCCCCAGGATGGCCAGGCCGAGGACAATGTACGGCACAAGCACCTTGGGATCCTCTTTGACCTTCGCGAACAATTGAGAGGGAGCCACAAAGACCTGCCACAGCCCTTTAAACCCCAGCCCGGGGTGATGCACTTTCTCCACGGGCGCCGCGGGAGCCATCACGTTCTCCATCTTCAGTTTCTCCTCATGGAACAGTTGTACGCATCCGTCCGGCCAGTGTTTCACTCTCCCCAGCCGTCGGCTGCAATTGGTACCCCCGATTCGGCGGCTTATTCAACGCGGCACGTCAAAATTGACCGGGAGCCGTCCCACAGGATAGCTCCACAATACGACCGGATCAAGCTAGATTCGGATTAATGGACGACGACTGCGCCACCGCGCCTGCCCGCGGTGTGATCGGCCGGCGCATGAGCGGGCATGTCGTCGGTCGCCCTCAGTCGGCGTTTCAGAAAACCATGGCGACTGCAGCGGCCGCGCACCGGACAGGCGGCGGTACCGCTGCGGCGGAGGAGAATCCCGGTTGCCGCGCGCGATCAAAGGAGCTGATGGCTGGAGGTCCTCCTCAATGTCGTCGCTGCATTCGACGCCTGGTCTGGACCCGGCTTCCGCGTTCGAGGCGGGCAGAGCACCCGGCGCCGCTGCCGGTGGCGCGATAATGCGGCAGATCATGAGCCGCGGTGGGAGCGGGCGCCAGGGGGGCCCTGTGAGCCAAAGCATCGTGTCGGCTGTAAGACCTTGCCCTGCTGTAACTTGACCCCGCCGGGCAACGCCGTCCAGAATCACTTGAGTAGGCGGTGGCGAGACCACTCCGAGATGTGCCGGACTGGCGCCGGGCGGCCGGAAAAAGCAAAGAGGCCGGCGCGCGCCGGCCTCTGTCAAGTCTTGCTCGGAGAAGCGATCGGCTAGAATCGGTCGATATCCACGATCACTTTGGGCATCCCGATGTCCGCGTCCGGCGAGGTCAGGTTCCGCATGACAAAGTACTGGATGGGGCTGTCGCTGGTGGTGTCGGGATACAGCTCACCCTTGGCGCCGAACGGCAGGAACCCGGTGTAGAGGATGAGCGGGAAATTGGTGGTAGTATCCTTGTAGTTCCATGGCTCCAGCGAGATGAACACATCCCCAGGATAGTACCGCAGTTCCCCTTTGGCGATGAGATTCAGCGGGCCCGCCGCGCCGTGGGGGAGATCCACCAGAAAATCCTCGCCCGGGTATGGCGGGACGCGCGTACTGGCCGAGTGCGGGTTTCCCAAATCGAAGTCTTCGACCGAACCGAAAGCGCCGGTGCTGATCAGACCGCTCCCCTCGGGCCAGCGGAAGACATTGAACAGGTTGTCGCGGTACCAGACCGGCGGCGTAAACGTACCCACGCTCGCGTTCTGTGCCTCCACAGCCTGCGCCATAACCCACCCCCGATACTGCAGGCCGAACTCGCTGTAGTCGACCATCCCGAATCCCTCGGTGCCCTGGGTAAAGTTGTCGAAGAGGGTGTCGATGCGCTCCCCCAGCTGCCAATAGGGATTGGCGACCATGACCGTCTCGGGCGGATCGGAGATGATCACGCTGTCGATCGTGACCCGCGCCTGAATGATCTCAAGGGTGTCGAAGGAGTAGTTCAACTGCAGCGTCTCCAGCGGGTTCTCCGGGTCGATCGTGTAGTCGGTGTAAATGACGACCCCAATGGACTCCTGCGGATACACCTTCTGCTGGTAGGTCACGCTGTCCAGCCCGATCCGCACGTCGCGGTTCACCTGCTCGAGCTGATATTGGCAGAACCATAGGCCGGCGTCCATGTTGTTCGTGTCGCGGTCCCGGTCGGAGGGGGTGGACAGGCAGAAGTAGCAGGTAGAGTAAAAGATCGAGTCGCTGTAGGGGAGCACGAGCGCCACCTGGTTGTCGCGCGGATTGGTAGCCCGATCGCGCAGCAGGCAATTGGCCGGCGCCTTAAGATCGGTGTCCGCGGCTCCGGCATTCTCGACCGACATAAAGATCCAATCGTAGGCCAGAACATCGCCGCCCACCCGGAAGGACCCGCCCTCGGGGCGGACCTGTCCGCTCTCGTTTAGGAAAACGCGGTTGGTCTGGTCATACCCGAACCGGCCGAGAGAGACGGTGTCGCCGGACCGGGCCGCCCACAGCTCATAGACCATGCCGTTCGGCAGGCTCGGCAGTTTGCTCGGGTTCAGGGTGAGTACGCTGGTCGTCACCGGCGTTACAATGTCCTCGGGCTGGCTGCAGCCGAAGTAGAAAGTGAGCGCGGCGGCTGCTAAGGCCAGCAGCAACAGCCGGTTGGAGCGCCTTGTCATGTACTGTATCCTCCTCCTAGGTGACAGGAGCTATCATTCGTTATCGCAACTAATTGGGGAGTATAACCCCCCCGCCCAAGGGGTGTCAAGTCATTCTTAGCGAAAGGTTTCATCTTTCTTTTCAGACGCGGAGCGGCCCCCGGCCATCTAAAGGATTATTTCCGCTAAGTCGATAAATAGGTAGAAAATCGAGAAGTCCCTAAAGCACTGGAGCAAATCTTGCGAATCTGCCCCGCCTGTAAAACCGAACACATATCGGAGTCGGCCACCACGTGCCGCGAGTGCGGGCACGCTCTGGAGGTTCCGAACGCCGATACGGCCCGGGAGGACGATCTCGAATTCCGGGTGTACGAGAAAGAGTCCGACGACCGCGAGTTTGTCGGAGGCGCCCGCGATTTTGACGCCGATGCCGACCGCCCCGCCACCCCGGCGCCGGCTGAGGCCGACGCAGCCGGGCCGCCGGCCTCGACGATCGACCCCGACTTCTCCCCGATCGCCGGCTCCGAGGCCTGTGTGCCGGAACCGGCGGAAGACGACGATGCCTCGTTCGGTTCACAGCCGCCGCCCGAAGAACCGCAGTTGACGGCTTCCGGCAAGATCCGGCGGTTGACCGAAGAAGAAGTGAAATCGATCGCCGGCAGTCTCTACCGCGCCGACGCGTTCCTCAGCGACAAGGACAAGAAGGAACTGATGAAGAAGCTGGATGACAAGGAGCAGTTGTTTGCGGGCAGTGCGCCGATCGAGCCCCCGAAACGACCGGAGCGGGAGAAGCCGAAACCGGCCGATGTGCTGGCGGAGATTGAAAACCTCGGGCCCTCGCCGAAAATGGCCGGCCGGGGCCGAGGGGTGGCCTATTTCTACCGCAACCTGATTCAACTGCGGGGCAGCCAGCAGCTCTTTGCGGGTGACGAAATCGCCGTGGCCGGAAAAACCTACGAACTGCGCCGCAAGACGATCGGGCGCACCCCCCTGCTGGTCGGTGGCGGCGTAGCCTTCGTCGTCATCCTGTTCCTCGTCGCCACGCTCTTCGTGTCCCGTCCGGGCCGCGAGGGGCGAGTCGCCGGGATCGTCCTGGACGACATGCAGCTGCCGGTCAACCGGGGCGCGTCGGTCGTCTTTCCGGAGCTCGGCCAGACTATCCGCGTCAACGGCCAGGGGATGTTCCAGACCGAGGCTCTGCCTCCGGGCAGCCACAAGGTCGAGGTCCTCGTCAACGGGAAGACTTTCGCTTCGGACTACGTGACGGTCGCGGGAGGAGAACTGAGCCTGATCGCGCTCAAGCCGATGACCGGCGAAGAAGCAGCGGCGGCGGAGCCCGAGGCGGCGGCTCCATCGGCCGTCCTGGGCGTGACTGTCCCTGAGCCGGCGCCGGCTCGGGAGACGCCGGGCAAGACCGCGGCTCCGCCGAAAGCGAAGCCGAAAGCCCAGACCTCGACCGGCGCGGCCGGTTCGGCGGGACTGAAACTCGCGGCGAATGTCGACGGCGCCCGGCTCACGGTCGACGGCAAGGTCCTCGGGGTCGGCAACCTCGTCTACCCGCAGTTGCCGCCGGGCGCGCACTCGTACACGGTCAGCCGGGAGGGGTACGCTCCGGCGACCGGGACCATCACGCTGGCCGAGGGCAAGACGCAAACCCTGGAGGTGACGCTGGCGCCGCTATCGACGGCACAGAAACTGGAAGAATATTCTGCGGAGGACTACTATCTCTCCGGGTTGTCGGCCGTGCAGGAGCAGGATTACCAGGCGGCCGTGACCGATTTGCGCCAGGCGGTCGGCCAGGAGCCCGGGCACGCCGATGCCTGGTTCGCGCTTGGCCAGGCGCACGCGGGCGTGAAAGACTGGCCGAATGCCCACGATGCCTTTCTCCGGGCCGCGGAGATTTACCGTTTCGGCAATGACCACAGCCGGGCGATCACGGCGTACAATGCGGCCATCCGGGTGAACGACAAGTCGGCGGCCGCGTACCTCGGGCGCGGCGACCTCTTCCTCCAGCGCGGCGACGAACGGGCGGCGGCGGTGGATTTCGAGACCGTCGTTCGGCTCGACCGGCGCAATCCGCACGCCTACATCGGGCTGGGACGGTCGCGCATGAACCAGGGCATGTACGAGGAGGCAATCAAGCACTTCAAGGACGCCCGCTCGATTGAACCGAATAACCCCGTTGTCTATCAGTACCTCATGCTCTGCCACATGGCCGAGAGCAATTTTGATGAAGTCCGGCGGAGCTACGCCAAGTTCGCCGAGACCGCCAGCGAGAACCAGATGCGCCAGTTGCAGGCGGACCAGCGCTACGCCGCCGCGCTGCGGGTTGTCAACGGACATCCATGAGGAGCCACCGCTTAGCCGGAATCTGAGAACATGAAGGAACGACGTCACCGCCTCAACTGCTGGGAGTTCAAGAACTGCGGCCGCGAGCCGGGGGGACTCATGGCGGGCCTCCTGGGCCAGTGCCCCGTCGCCGCGGCAATGAAGTACGACGGCGTCAACGGCGGGCTCGGCGGCGGGCGCATCTGCTGGCTGGTCGACCGCCAAGAGGGATGCGCGGGCGGGGGACGGTGCGGGACGGGACGCTGCCACGAATGTGATTTCTACCGCCGCGTCGTGTTCGAGGAAGACGACGCCGCGACCTACGCCTTCCGCACGGCGCCCACATAGGCGCTCCAACTTGCCGCCCACCAGCATACGCGGGCCGGGAACGGACGTTCCCGGCCCGCGCTTGTTTGTCCCCGGTCTGCACTCCCCGCCCTCCCCGCGTTTTTGGGTTGCCACGTGAACATTCCGTTTCTATTTTCCTCTCACCTGGTAGAACGACCCGTACCGCGAACTCTAGTCAGGAGAACCGCATGCGACTTCTGCTCGTACTTGCGACCACGGCGGTGCTCGGCAGCACGCTTCTTCTATCCTGCACGGCCGAATCGGAGTCGGACGGTCCCGTCACACCGCCGGTGTCCGTCCTCAACCAAGGCGACTACATCCCCGATATCGCCACCTTCCTCCAGATCGGGGGCTGCAGCCCGACGGCGTACAGCTGGGACGGCCGCGACGTCTACTTCACGTCCAGCATGTCGGGCGCCAGCCAGGTGTACCGGCTCACCCGGGAAGGCTGGCCGCACCAGCTCACGACGTTTGAAGACGGCATCGACTTCTTCGCCCTGTCATACTCCGGGACGATGGCGGTGGTGGGGGCCTCGGTCGGAGGCTCGGAGCAGTCGAACCTCTACCTGATGGACACCCGGACGGGGCGCGTCAAGCAGTTGACCGCCGGCGACCAGGTGCAGTACGGCTCGGTGGCCTGGTCGCGCGACGACCGGGAGATCTTCTTCCGCTCCAACGAGGAAAACAAGCGGGACTTCTTCATCTACCGCATGGACATCGCCACGGGCGAGTACCGGAAGATTTTCGGTCTGCCGGGGTACAACGGGGTGGCCGACCTCTCGCAGGACGGATCGAAGATGATCGTCTACCAGTTCAATTCCAACGTGGATGACGACCTCTACCTGCTCGATCTGGCATCCGGCGAGCACCGCCGGATTACCTCCGACACCAGCGACGTAATGTATGATTCCCCCACCCTGATGCCGGACAACAAGACGATCTGGCTCATCTGCAACGACAACCCCGACGGTCTGCCGCGGCTGGCCCGGATGACGGTCGATGGCCCGCAGGTGGAGTCTGTCACGGACGGCTGGCTGGATCCGAAGTGGGCGGTCGAAGGACTGGGCTTCTCGCGCGACTACCGGTTCATGGCGGCGATCCTGAATGAAGACGGGTACGCGCGGCTGAAGCTGCGCGAGGCGGCTACCGGCAAGGAGCTGAAAAGCCCGCCGCTGGAGGGGATCGTTGGGGGCGGGCTGTTCGACCGCCAGGGCAACTGCTTGATCTCGTTCAATTCGCCGACCCGGGCCCCCGACGTGTGGCGCTGGAACCCGCAGTCGGAGAAGCTCGAGCAGCTGACGTTCTCGATCTACGCGGGCATCGACCGCGAGTTGTTTCGCGAGCCGCAACTGGTGCGCTACAAGAGTTTTGACAGCCTCGAGATCCCGGCCTTCCTCTATCTGCCGCCCAACTACAAGCAGGGTCAGCCGGTCCCGTTCATCGTGAACGCCCACGGCGGCCCGGAGGGGCAGTACCGGCCCTACTTCGAGCGCAACCTCCAGTACTTCCTCCTGAACGGATTCGGGTTGTTCGCGCCGAACGTGCGCGGTTCGGATGGTTACGGGCGCAATTACCTCAACATGGACAATTACCGGAACCGCAAACACTCGCTCATGGACTACCGCGCGGGCGTGGAGTGGCTGATCGCCAACGGCTACGCCGCGCCGGGAATGATCGGCATCCGCGGCGCCTCCTACGGCGGGTATGTCGTGCTCGGCATGGTGACCGAATTCCCGGACCTGTTCGGCGCGGCGGTCGATGAAGTCGGTATCGCCAATTTCCAGACCTTCCTGGAGAACACCGCCCCCTACCGCCGGGCGCTGCGGGAATCGGAGTACGGACCGTTGAGCGATCCGGCGTTTCTGCGGGAGATCTCCCCCATTCACAAAGCGCACCTCATCAAGACACCCCTTCTGGTCGTGCACGGGGAGAACGACCCCCGCGTGCCGGTGGGGGAAGCGCGGCAGATCATCAAAGCCGTGAAGCAGTCGGGCGGAGTGGTGGACTCGCTCATCTTCCCGGACGAGGGCCACGGCGCAAGCAAGCGGGTCAATATCATCGCCGAGTACCGCAAGCAGGTGGAGTTTTTCACCCGGCACCTGAAACCGGCCGGGGAGGCGCGCAAGGAGTAAAGAGAGCTGACGGCGGCCGGCGCCTGCGGATCGGGCGAATTGCGCGCTCCGCGGGCGCGGTTTGCCCTGGCGGGTCCGTAGAATCGGCCCTGTTCCACCTGGCAGGCATGAACCTGTCCTGGGACATCACCGTTTTGGATAAGATGTTGGGGCGCCCGAACGGCCACGGGAACAGCCCGGGAGGAAAGCTATGACCGCACAAGAACCCTGGTACGAGCGCGAGGATTTCTGGGAGTGGACGGCGCCGTTCATGTTCGGCGAGGAGCGTTTTGAGCGCGCCGCGTCATCGGTCGGCGAGCTGACGGCGTTTTTGCGGCTGGCGTCGCCGGCCCCGGTGTTGGACCTGTGCGCCGGGCCGGGGCGGTTTGCCGTTCCGCTGGCGGCGGCGGGCTATTCCGTCACCGCCGTCGACCGCAGCCGGGCGTTCCTCGCCACCCTCACCGCCCGCGCGCGCGGGCGCAGTCTCGATATCGAGACCGTCTGCTGTGACATGCGCGAGTTCCGGCGCGAGGGAGCGTTCGAGGCAGTCCTCAATATGTACACCTCGTTCGGATATTTCGAGGACCCTGAGGACGACCGGAGGGTGCTGGAGAACGTCTTCAGCTCGCTGCGGCCCGGCGGGCGTCTCGTTATGGAACTCCACGGGCGGGAAAGCTTGATCCGGGCGTTCCGGCGGCGCGACTGGGAGGAGGCGCACGGGATCACCATAATCGAGGAGCGGTCGTTCGTGGATCACTTCACGCGCCTGCACAACCGCTGGATCGTCCTGCGGGGGAGCGAGCGGCGGGAATTTGAATTCGATCTGCGGATCTACGGAGCCTCCGAGCTGTGCGCCCTCCTGCGCTCGGTGGGATTCGCGTCGGCCGAGGCGTACGCCGACTTCCAGGGCGCGCCGTACGACATCGCGGCCGGACGACTCGTTGCCCTCGCCGCTAAGTGAGGCGGTCGGCCCAGGTAACGGGCCGGGTGGCCGACTCCTCCCACGGCGGCACCGGCTGCCGCTCGCGGCGCAAAGATCCGCCGCGGCATCCGAGGAACGCCAGCAGCAGGTCCATCCGGTGGAAGAGGGTGTGTTCCCGATAGACCCGCTCCATGCCGGCGCGGATGATCGGGAGGCGTTGGTCCGGATGGTTCCGGAAGTAATCGAACATTTCCACAAATCGGCCCGGAGAATCGGCCGCCGCGGTCTCGTCGGGGGCGAAGAACGCGCCGCCGAAAGCGGTGTTGTCGGTCAGGGCAAACCCCCCGCAGGCGGGAATCGCGAGGGCGCGCAGGTTCGCGGCGAAGGACTCCCACGAGGGGCCCGGGAGGGGGAGATTCGGGCAGACGCGCGCGAAGTTGAACAGAACCGCCTCCTCCGCCTGGTGGAGCTCGCCCAGACCGATGTCCCAGCCCCGCCCGGCCAGAACTCCCGAATACAGGCGGAGGACCGGCAGGAGGCAGGCTTTCACGCGCTCGACCGTCTGGGGCGTATTGTCGCCCACGAAGGCGTAGTCCCAGACCTCGGCGCGCGGCCTCATATAGTGGCGCAACGGGTTGATCGCCGGCGGCATGTCAAGAAGCGGCGTCTCGGCTCCGTCGGCGCGCGGAAGGTCGGCCGGGCAACCGAGGGCAATCAGGAAATCGCAGGGGGGATATTCGTGCCGGAACGACGTGAGGTGCCCGACGCGAAGCCCGTGGGCGCGGCGATATCGCCCAATGTAGTCGCGGTCGAGACCGACCTGCGCAGCCGGTTCGGCGAGCGTGATGAAGACATCGGGACGGAACTGCTCGAAGACCGGTTCGGTCGGGTCCTCCCGCCGCAGGAGGCGGGCGGGAATCCCGCCGTAGGCGAGCACCTCGGCCCAGTTTTCGATGAGGGAGCGCAGCGCGCCGGGCGGCGGCAGATGCAGGAGAATGCGGGTGTCGGCATGCACCCAGCGGTTGCGACCGGCCGCGAGAGCTTCCTCCCGCAGCCGGAGATTCTCCCGCAGGAGGGGCGCGGCGGCGCAGTCCGGGGCATAGCGCGACAGCCAATGGAGAGTGCGGAGCAGGTCGCGTTTGCGGCGGAGATCCGGGGCCAGGCGCGCAAGGACCCGCCCCCACAGGTCGCAGAGGCCGCGGTGGGCTGAGCCCAGCATGGGGTCGGCGGCCAGCGCCCGCTGCAGCAGCGCTTCCGCCTCCGCTTCCAGCCCCGCCGCCGCCGCGACCTCGCCGGCCACCGCGAGGGCGTCGGGATCGTGCGGCGCGAGTCTCATCACCGCCCGGACGCACTCGAGAGCGCCGGGAGCATCGCCGGCCTGCAGCCGGAGGCGCGCAGCCGCCGCCAACTGCGGCACGGAGAACAGACAGGGCAGAGCAGCCCGACAGGAAGACCGAGCGGCCGGGCCGGGCCGGAGTGGTCGGAACAACATAACCCCCATTTTGGCTCTGGGTCCGATCTAAGCGGTATATCGGCAGATGGGACGGGGGAATTCAACGGAGCGGCTCTGATGTCGGGGCGCGCGACCGCATCGGGCCCCTCTCCCCCGCGCGGGCGGCTACTCGCCGATGATTTTGACGATGACGCGCTTGCGCCGGCGACCGTCGAATTCGGCGTAGTACACCTGTTGCCACGGCCCGAGGTCAATGCGGCCGTCGCTGACCGGCAGTAAGACTTGGTGGTGCAGCAACAGGTTCTTCAGATGCGCGTCGGCGTTGTCTTCGCCGGTGCGGTGGTAGCGGTAATCGTCGCGGTGCGGCGCCAGCTTGTCCAGCCAGGCGTCGATATCCTGGATCAGCCCCGGCTCGGCGTCGTTGATGTAAACCGACGCGGTGATGTGCATGGCCGAGACCAGGATCAAGCCCTCCCGGATGGCGCTGCGCTGCAGAGCCTGCTCGATGCTTGCCGTAATATTGATGTACTCCCGTCGGCGGGAGGTGTTGAACTCAAGGAATTCGCGGTAGTGCTTCATGGGGTGGATGCGGCGCGCGCTGCACGGAACACGGCTACCCGACGGTTACCTGATCCGGTCGATCCAGGTGTCAAACGAGTACTTGTCGCTCAGCTCCTGCTGCACTTGCCGGGCCTCGGCGTAGGTCGGATAGACCCCCAGCCGTACCCGGTGGTAGGTCTCGCCCCCGACAGTCTCGGTGCTCACAAAGGGCTCGTAGCCGCGCTCCCGGAACTTCTCGACCAGCTCGGCGGCGTAATCGGGATCTTCGCACCCCGCGAGCTGGACGACGAAACCGTCGCCGGCAGGCGGGACCGGGAGGTCAACCGGGGTCAGGGGCTGGTCCGGGGTCGTTTCCGGTGCGACATCCTGCGCCTCGACCGGCGTCTCATTGAGAGGCTCGTCCGGGGGCTCGTCGGGAATCGCGCCGGCGTTCAGTTCGGGGCGGACCGAATCGGGGGCTGAGGCCGCCGCCGGCAGCACGGGGACGTCGGAAACCGCCGCGGGGTGGGAGTCGGTCTGTCCCTGTTGCGCCATCACCTCCCGCTCCAGCTCGACAATGTCATCGTCTTTCGAACAGCCGGCGAGCCCGCAGGCGGCGGCCAGAATCAGGCAGCAAAGTATCCCCAGGGATCTCACAGTACCTCCAAATCAGTCCCGCCGGCGCCGGGGCGCCGCAGTTAGGTCTACGCGATGCTTCCGGCCGATACTAGGGCGCGCGGCCGGGATTGTCAACGAAAAAGCGTTTGTCCGGGGGGCGATGAAAATAGTTGAAATTTGTATAAGAAATGCCTACGCTTGACGAGTAAAAGCAAGAGGCGTATGAGGACAGTAGAACACATTCTCGACCTGGTGGGCCACACCCCGCTGGTGCGGCTGCGGACCGGAATGACCGATCCCGGACCGCGGGCGTACGTGAAGCTCGAGTTCTTCAACCCGACCGGCTCGGTGAAAGACCGCATGGCCTACTACATCATCACCAAGGCGCTGCGGGACGGCCGGCTGAAACCGGGCGACACCGTGATCGACAATACCTCCGGCAACACCGGCTCGGCGGTGGCGATGGTCTGCTCCGTGCTCGGACTGCGGGCCGTGCTGACGACGCCGGTGAAGACGAGCCAGGAGAAGATTGACCTGATCAAGTCGTTCGGCGCTGAGGTGATCGTGACGCGGGAGACGGAGGATCACGCCGACCCGGAGGGAGCCTACATGGTGGCCCGGAGGCTGGCCCGCGAGCACGGGTACTTCGACCTCGACCAGTACAACAGCCAGGAGAATGTCGAGGCCCACTACCGCCTGACCGGTCCGGAGATCTGGGACGACACCGAAGGCCGGCTGACCCACTTCGTGGCCGGGATCGGAACCGGGGGGACGTTTTCCGGCGTCGCGCGGTTCCTCAAGGAGAAGAATCCGGCGATCAAGGCGATCGCGGTCGACCCGGAGGGTTCGGTGTTCGCCGCCTATATCCGCAGCGGGCGGACCACCACCCCCGCGGCGTACAAAATTGAAGGGATCGGCTCCGACGTGATCACCGAGGCGCTCCATCCGCAATATATCGACGAGGTCATTACCGTTTCCGACCGCGACGCTTTCCAGCGGGCGCGGCTGATCGCGCGGACCGAGGGCATCTCCGGCGGCGGGTCATCGGGCGCGGTGGCGGTCGCAATTGAGCAAGTGGCCCGCAGGGCACGGCCGGAGGATATTATTGTCGGTATTTTCGCTGACGCCGGCATCCGCTACCTCAGCAAGTGCTACAACGACAGTTGGATGCACCAGCACGGCTTCCTGCCGGCGGGGATCCCGGAGAAGACATGACGCCGAAGGGTAGAGCTCTGATATCGGCCGTCGCTTTCGCGGCGGCGCTTCCGTTGGCCGCTTGGACCGGGACCCAGTCGCCGGCTCCCGGCAAGGGGCTGGACTTCCCGACCGCCGTTTTCGACTTCGGGCACATCGGCATCGACTACACCGTCCGTTTCCGCTACCCCGTGATCAACCGCTCGCCGGACACGGTGCGCGTGCGCAAAGTCGATGTGCACTGCGATTGTTCGGCAGCCTTTGTCGCCGACAGCGTTCTGGCGCCCGGCGATTCGACCAACATCCACCTGCGGTTTAATACCCGGGACTTCTATGGTCCCCAGAATAAGAGCCTCACAATCACCACCGACCGGGAAGGACAATCGACTATCGACCTTTACTACCTGTCGATTATTGGGCAATGGTTCAACGGGATCAAGCCGGATCCGCTCTCGGTGATGATACTGCCCCCTCAGAAATCCAGGAAAGTCACGATTCCGAACCGCGCTTCCGAATGGATCGAAGTGGCCGCGGTCTACCAGTTGGACCAGCACTTCTCCGTTAACGTAGTGACGCCGAAAGCCCAGAAGGGGGGCGCAATTGAGCTGGAAGTTGTTCCGTCACCGGAACTTGCCCGCGGAACGCTGGAATCGAATTTTACCGTGACCGTCACTTCGGCCGATAGCGACCCGACAGTCCTGACCGTCCCCGTGAAGATCGTAAAGTACTGAGAATCTTCCGTATTAATCCTTGACATCCCTGACGGATTGTGTCATTTATAGGACAACGAGGGTGATTCTCTGCTGTCCCTGGGTAGTTTTCTAGCCCCCTCTACCCAAACAGAGGAGCACCCTCTATTTTTTGGACCGGCGGGTTTGACGGAGCCACCCCAAGAACTGACGTAGGCCCGCCGGCGACCGCCTCTCCCCCGCCGCCCTGGCTGTTTCTCCGGCTCTGTCCCGAGCTACGCCTTCACAATGCAGTCCTCGACCGGACAGATGGCCGCGCACTGCGGACCGTCTTTCTGATCTGCGCATTCGTTGCAGGAGCCGGGATCGATGACGTAGATATCTCCTTCCGAAATGGACTGGGTGGGGCATTCCGGCAGGCACAGCCCGCAGGCGGTGCAGTCATCGGTGATTTTCATAGCCACGGGCAATTCTCCAATCTTGGCGGCCGCGGGCGCCGCCGGCAGTAATCGCACACGCGGCATTATACAGCGCGCCCGTCGGCCGCGCCATGCGGAAAACGCGCCGGCTCGTCACTTGCGGGAAGGCCGCCCCCACGGCCGGGGCGGCCACATGAGTCACCCGACACGCGCCCCTCAGCAGGTGGCCGGCGGCGGACGGCCGCCATGGGGGAACGGGCCTACCTGCGCGCCTTCCTCACCGATCCCTGCTTGCCAACGGTCGTCGATCGGTGTATATTACAGGCGTCAGGCCCCCACGCACACCACCGGGAGACTGAGTAAAATGCTGAAAGCTATCCTGCGGCGACCCATCGTCGCCCTCTACCACTGGGTTTACCGGGACACCGTCATCGTCCGCGGCAACGCCAGCTACGTCAACGGACGGCTCTTTACCTCCGACGACTTCCACACCGGGGCTTTCCGCACCTTCGCCGTGGAGTTTGACGAGCCCTGCCCGGTTTCCGCTTTCGTCGAAGCCATCGCCGAACATCCTGATACCCCAGGCGGGGGGATGCGCCTGGCCTGCAACAACACCCGTCTCATCTCGGACCTGGAGCCATGATCCTGCGCTGCCCCCAATGCCACTCCATCCACGACTTCACGCCCGCGGCCAGTTACATCAAGCAGATGCTCCGCGACGGCCACCTCATCGTGCGCTGCCGGCGCTGCGGCTTGGGGCTGGTGCCCATGCCCCAGGTCATGCCCCCGGCTGGCCGCCGACGCCGGCGGCGCCGCCTCCGCGACATCAATGTCCCCATCAACCGCCTCTCCCTGCTCTATGAACTCATGGACCCCTCCTTCGGGGACTTCATAACAAAGGCCTGGGGCAATCACCCCAGGCCGTTCACAACGCATCAATAGACATCCGTTTCTATCTCCGGCGTTGCACCGGTTCGCACATTTCCAAGAACGTCTCCCGCGGGAGGATGTCCAGCTCGTTGCTCTGGAGGTTCTTCACCAGGAAGTCCCCGGCCTTGCCGTGCCGTCCCCAGGCGCCGAAGTTCAGCGTCAGACTGGCGGGCAGCTCGAGCGCCACCACCCGGGGCGGGCGACGGTAGCGGTACATCCTTCCCGCCAGCACGAGTTTCTCGGCCACCGCCTGGTTCACCACTGAAATTCTGGATCAGGCGAAAACTACACGATTACACGAAAATTGCACAGGTTTTTACACCTGTTGTGCGCCGCGGCCGATGGCGCAGGTACGCCATTCACGATGGCGCAGCCGATGGCGCAGCCTGCGCCATTCTTGCGCAGTCTTCTCAAGTTATAGCCCTCAGGCTTATCTCAAGAGGCTGACAGCTTGTTTCTAACGCTATGTGCTTGAAAATGATACGAAAAAAAGGCGGCACCCGGATTTGAACCGGGGAATAGAGGTTTTGCAGACCTCCGCCTTACCACTTGGCTATGCCGCCCGACAAAAAAAGCGGGAAACGAGACTCGAACTCGCGACAGCCACCTTGGCAAGGTGGTGCTCTACCAACTGAGCTATTCCCGCTTTCTCACAAAGCATCTAATATTAACTTCGCCCCGAAAGCTTGTCAATACCTTTGACGGCGAATTTGTGTGCCGAACCGGCCCGGGGGGTTCCCCCACGATTATTCCCGGGATCCCTTCCTTCACCGGACCGGCCGGCGCACACACAAGCTGTTTCCGACAAACCACCCTCAGGGCGTCCGCCGGGCTGAGCGGGCCACTTCGGCCACCGCCGAGTCCAGCCCCGGCATCTCCCAAGGGGTCATTTTCTCCACCCACGCCCGGTGCTCCGCCGCCTGCGCCGGGTTGCCGCGCAGCGTTTCAATCATATAGAGCTCCCGCTGGGCATCGACCATGCGCGGGTCCTGGGCGACAATCCACTGGAGCAGCCGCAGGGCCTCATCCATCTGCCCGAGGTCGCGATGGCAAAGGGCTTTGCGGAACACCAAATCAAGATAATACGGCGGCGGCGAAACCGCCAGCGCCTGATCGAAAGAGTTCAGAGCCCCGACGAGATCCCCTTTCCACTGCTGCTCCAGACCGCGCTTGTAGGCGAGCGCAAAGGCCGCCGGAGCGGCCGGCTTGAGCGCTCCGGTAATCGGCTCCTGGCGGCGGAAAGCCACTTGCAGCCCGCTCCCCGGCACATGCCAACCAACCGCGCGGTAGGAGCGCTGGAACTGCGGGTACAGCGTGAGCACGAGCTCGGCCGGCGCCGAGGGTTTGTTGTTGGTCGAGAAGAGAATGTAGTCCGGCCCCTGCGATAGCAGGTAGCGGCAGTTAAAACTGCGCTCCCGCCAGGTCGACTCGATCCCCTCGGGTATCGGCTCGGGGTGACGGGCCACGGCGGAATCGGTCAACCCCAGCATATCGATCACCCGGTGGCCGGTCAAGGTGTAGCCGAACGCGCCGATCGTCGACAGAGCAACCGAGAAATCGGTCGGGTCGGTGGCCTTCATTTGTTCGGCCATGGCCGTCATGCGGGCCACAAACATCCGCTCGCGGTGGCGGTAGTTCTCGATGTAGGCGCGCGGCAAAAGCCAGGTCAGCACCATGGCCGCGAGCGCCGCCGCTACGGCCGCCCCGGTCCACCGCCGTCTTCGCCGGGCGACCATTTCGACCGCCCCCGCGGCGCCGTACACGGCTGCCACCATCAGGGGCCCCAGAATCGGCAGGAAGAAGCGGTGGACTTTCAGCACATCCCCCCCGATCAGGATCACATACACGACATAGAACAGCGAGAACAGCCCGATCGCGCGGACGGTCGGCCCGGAGGCCCGCCACGTGACCAGCCCGGCTAGCAGTCCGAAGGCCGCCACCGGGTAGTGAGTGAAAAACTGCCCGGCGTACTCCGCTCCCCCGCGGATCTGCTCGAAATCCCAGCCGGTCTTGGCGTAGAACGAATTCGGCGGAAGGGCGCCGTAGTACCCCAATTTAAACGCGACCATCGGCAGAGAAAGGACGAAAGCGAGAGCGCCGGCGGCCACGGTCATGCGGGGAAAGCGCTTGATGACGAGGGTTTCGACGGCGATGAGGATGGCGGCGACCACGGCGCCCTCCGGGCGCAGCCAGACCGCCCACACCAGACCGACCGCCAGCAGCGGCACGCGGCGCACCAGGAACCCATACAGGCTCACGCCGGCGGCCAGCGCGAAAGCCGTGGTTTCCAAACCGGCCGCGGCCCAGTAGGCCAGCGAGGCCGTGGCCGCCACCAGATAGGCCGGGATCGCGGCCGCAAGCGGGCCCCGCTGCGGCTCTGTCCGACGCGCCACCGCCCATGCGAGAACCGGGAGCCCGGCGCCGCAGAGGATGCCGAGGAAGCGGGCGACCGCGGGGTAGTCGAATCCGAGGGCGCCGGCCAGCGACAGGAGCACCACCCAGCCGGGGCTCGTGTACCCCTCGACCCGCTCCCCGATATTGTACACGAGACCGTGTCCGTTCAGGAAGTTGGCGACGTAGCGAAAGGAAATGAAGGCGTCGTCCTGAACGAATTCCAATCGAAGGACGAAAAGTGCGTAGAGCGCCAGGGCCGGAATGAGCCAAAGGAGCGCTTCCGCACGTTCGCGCGCTCGCGCGGGCATGGTGCTGTCATCTCCGCTCCCGCCCCGAGATTGTGCTCGGGCGGGTCGTGAAAGACGGCCCGGTGCGGCCCGGGTCGTCGCGGCAATTACTTCTTGCGCCGGACCGGTCTCACGAGACCAGGTCTCGATAGAGCCGGGCGTACTCCTCGGCCGTGTGTTGCCACGAGTAATCCTCGGCCATGCCGCGTTTCATCACTTTGGTCCAGACGCGCTTGCGTTCGAACAGCAACACGGCGCGGGCGATGGCCCCCGTGAGCGCCTCGGCGGTGTAGTCGTCGAACACAAAGCCGGTCCCCTCGCCGGTCGCCGGGTCGTAATCGGTCACCGTATCGGCCAGGCCGCCCACCCGCCGCACGATCGGGACCGTTCCGTACTTGAGCGAATACAACTGGTTCAGGCCGCTCGGCTCGAACCGCGAGGGCATGAGGAAGATGTCGGCCGCGGCCTCGATCTGGTGGGCGAGGGTGTCGTCGAACATGAGGTACGCCCGGACCTTGTCGCGGTAGGCCGCCTGCAAACGGGTGAGAAAATCGTGGTAGCGGGTTTCACCCGTCCCCAGGATAATCATCTGCAGGTTCATGGCGAAGATCCGGTCGGCCGCCTCGGCGATGAGATCGAATCCCTTCTGGTCGACCAGGCGCGAGATGATGCCGATGAGCGGCGCGCTGTCGCGGATCGGCAACCCCGCCCGGTTGAGCAGCTCGACCTTGTTCATCCGCTTGCCGGAGAGGTTGGCCAGGTGATAGGTGTAGTGGATTTTCTTGTCGCGCGAGGGGGACCAGACGGTGTAGTCGACGCCGTTTTGAATGCCCACGAGGTCGGCGGCCCGCCCGGCCAGCACCCCTTCGAGACCGGCGCCGAATTCGGCGGTCTGGATCTCCCGGGCGTACTGCTTCGAGACGGTCGTGATCTTGTCGGCGAAGGTGATACCGGCTTTGAGGAAATTGACCTGGCCGTAGAATTCGAACGGCCCCGCCGCCGGGGCGAAGAGCGCCCCGGGCAGCTCCAGCCTGGCAAACCGCTCCCGGGGGAAGCTCCCCTGGTAGGCGAGGTTGTGAATGGTGAGGACGGTCTTGACGCCGGCGAAAAACGGGTCGGCCGCGCCGAGGGTCCTCAGGTAGACCGGGATGAGTGCCGTCTGCCAGTCATTGACGTTGATCACGTGGGGCCGGAGGTTGAGCGCTTTGAGCACTTCGAGCACGGCGCGATTGAAGAAGATGAAGCGTTCGTCGTTGTCGGCGTGGTCCTTGCCGGTCGCGGGATCGACGTAGAACCCGTCGCGGTCGAAATACTGGCGGTTGCCGATGAAGTAGATTTCGACGTTGTGCTTTTTCTGGCGCACGGCGCGGAGCGAGACGGTTTGCACGGACCCGGCCACGGGAACGGACACAGCGAGGTCGACCGCGTGGACGCGGTGGACGCCGAAGTCGAGCTCGCGGTAGAGCGGCATGAAGACGGTGACGTCGTGGCCGAGGCGCCCGAGGGCTTTGGGCAGCGCCCCCACCACGTCGCCAAGTCCTCCCGTCTTCGCGAACGGAACCATCTCCGGTCCCACCAAACAGACCTTCATGTCTATACTTCCTTCTCGCTGATTTCGGACGGCGCCGCCGCGGGCGGCGCGGTGACGTCGATCTGGCGGAGGTAGGCGGCCGCCTGCTCGGGGGTGGTCGGATTGATGTAGAACCCCGAGCCCCACTCGAACCCGGCCACCCGGGTCAGCTTGGGGATAATCTCGAAATGCCAGTGGTAGTAGGTGTGGTGCTCCGGCGACATCGGCCGCGTGTGGAGCACGAAATTGAACGGCGGGTCGTTGAGCGCCACTTTCAAACGGGTGAGAATATCCTTGAATGTCCGGGCCAGAATCCAGAAGTCGGAATCGCTCATCTCCAGGTAACTCGACTGGTGCGTCTTCGGCAGCAGCCAGGTTTCAAAGGGGAAGCGGGCCGCGAACGGCTGCATCGTGATGAACGAGTCGAAGTCGGTCACGATGCGTTCCTGGTCCATGATTTCCTGGCGGACGATGTCGCAGAACACGCAGCGCTCCTTGAATTCGTAGTAGCGGCGGCTCCCCTCGATCTCCTCCTGGACTTTCTTGGGGACAATCGGGGTGGCGATGAGCTGGCTGTGGGAGTGCTCGAGCGAGGCGCCGGCGGCCTGGCCGTGGTTCTTAAACACGAGGATGTAGCGGAAACGGCGGTCGCGCTCGAGGTCGATCATGCGCTCCCGGTAGGCCCAGAACACGTCGCGGAGTTCCTTCTCGCTCATCCCGTCCATGTCGCGGGCGTGGTCGGCCGTCTCGACGATCACCTCGTGGGCGCCGATCCCCTGCATCTTGTCGTAGACCCCGTGCGGCTCGCGGGTCAGGTTTCCCTCGATGACGAGGGCGGGGTACTTGTTGGGGAAAATGCGGAGCGACCAGCCGGGCTTGTTCGGCTCGGTGCCCGGATCGCGGTAGGCAAGAATCTCACGCGGGGTGTTGCTCTCCGCCCCGGGGCAGAACGGGCACAGCCGCGCCGGTCCCCGTTTGGAGACCGACTGGAACGAACTCGGGCGTTTCCCCCGCTCGGTCGAAATGATCACCCAGCGACCGATCACCGGGTCTTTACGCAATTCGGGCATACGGCATCACTCCCTTTGTGGTCTTCCGTTACCTTCGGCCCCTCTGTCCGTTCGGCCGTCTCGTCCTCACAGCGGCAGCACGCCGGCATCGCCCAGCGTCTCGTCGGCAATGGCCTGCAGCAGCGCCGCCTCCCGGTCGGAGAGGCTGACGTGGCGCCGCTCCGTCGTCCGCCGCGCCGTCTCCAGCGCTTTGTCGAACCGGTGGGGCGACCACGCCCCGCCGGATCCCCAGCGGAACGACGCTACCTCTTTATCGGCAACCAGGGTCCCGCCGAAGATATTGCAGCACACTCCGACTGCAATTCCCGTCGTCAAAAGCGTCCCGATCCCGAATTTCGTGTGGTCGCCGATGAACGACCCCACCTTGATCGCGCCGGTATCGACCGAGGTTCCGTTGACCGTGACGCGGATGGTCGAGTAGTTGTTCTTCAGGTCCGAGTTGGTGGTCAGCGCCCCGAAATTCACCCACTGCCCGACATAGCTGTGGCCGATAAAACCGGCGTGGTACTTGTTCACATAGGCCTGGAAAACCGACTCCTCCACCTCGCCCCCGACCCGGCAGGTGTGGCCGATCGAGGAGGCGGTGATTTTTCCGGCCAGCACGGTCGAGTTCGGTCCGATATAGCATGGCCCGGCGACCGCGGCGTGGGGCTCCACGGCGCTGTTGGCGCCGATATATACCGGCCCCTTCGAGGCGTCGATCACCGCCCCCGGCAGCACCCGCACGCCATCGCCGAGAAAAACGTCGTTCTCGTTGACGAAGTAGGCGCCGTCGTGGACTCGCACCTGCTGCGGCGCGCTGAATTCGGGTTCGAGCGCGCGGAAGTCGGCCGTCACGGCCGTCTCGATGTCCTCGACGAACTCCCACGCGCCGCGGTAGAGGGTCGCAGTGGTCGTGTGGCGCGGGATGTTCTCGTTCTCGGCGAGCAGGAAGCGGATGTAGTCGTCGTGGGCGGCCACCGGCGGGAGCGCCCTGAGCGTATCCGCTTTCAGGAGCACGGCCGCCACCCGGCCCTCCGATTCAAACGCGCGGGTATGGCGGTCATCGGCCAGCATGGTCGGCAGGTCGCCGAAATCGCGGATGCCACCGTTGACGAACAGCAGGTCGCTGTCGCCGCGCTTGATGATGTTCACGGGATGTCTGGGCGTCTGTTCGGCCACCAGCGGGGCAATCTGGTCGCGGCACAGCAGCGACACGGCCTGAGCCTCCAGCCGGCGGCGGATCCGCTCGTACTGCGGGAAGATGCCGGCCCGCATGAGGCAGACCGGACGGGTCAGCGTGAGCGGATAGAAGTCCCGAAAATGCCCGTCCTCAAAAATGCAGATATGTTCTATCATTGCCTGTGCCTTTCACGGTTCCGCAGGGCCCGGCCCCATCGGGCAGGGCAGTCACTCCGGCAAAGATGGGAGGCGGGGGGACAGGAATCAAGCGAAATTTGTGAAGTTTTGCTATCTCAGTAACTTATACCGGGAAATCGACATTACCGCTGCGGGAACCGGACCGCGCGGTGGATGTTATTTGATGTGGCTATTTGTGTGAATCATTGTAGATTGATTTTGATCTAACAGGTGATTGCGACAACGAAAGTGAGGACGTACAGCATGTTCGAGGTCTCAGATGCCGCCGGAACGGAACTGCGCAAGGTTCTTGATTCCGACCATGCCAAAGGCAAAAGCCTCATCGTCACCTTCGCCGGCGTCGGCTGAAGCGGTCCCAATTTGGGACTGGCTCTGGATGAGTCAACGGATGGATTGGATAAGCTCGAATCGAACGGCGTGACCGCCTATATTGATCCCGGCCTGAACAACTTTATCAGGAATTACGGAGACATTCACATAGACTACATCAACGAGGGGCCGGGACGGCAGGGGTTTATGCTCCGCGTCGGCAGCGCCAACTGCGGTGAGAGTTCGGGGGGATGTTCTTCCTGCGGCTGACACGGCCGATCTTCAGACAGAAATCACGAGGCGGGCGGCTTTCGGGCAACCCGCCTTTTTTCTCTCTCTCCGGCGATGTCAGGCGGCGCGCCGCTGCCACACGACTGCCCCCAGCATGAGGAGCACGACGAGGAATCCGGTGGTGATGTTGACCAGCCCGGCATCCATCAGGCGCGCCTGGACCAGGATCGGCATGGCCCGGAGGATCATGTTGAGCGCTACGGCCAGGCCGAGCACGCCCCACAGGAGCCGCTTCGACGCGAAGTAGGCCTGCCCGATGAGGGCGCCGGTCGTGGCGTGGAACAATATGATGAGGACGCGCTGGAGGAACGGCCACGTGAACAACTGGGGATCGATGATGACCGTGTCCAGATAGCAGGCTTCGATAATCCCCAGTCCGGCGGCAACAGCCGCTCCTGTCGCCATGCCGTAATGAGCCGGGATTCGCCGCCATTGCCCCACCGCGACCACGCCCAGCAGCTTCAGCCCCTCCTGAATCAGTCCGGCCGGAAGGACGACGAGGAGCGCCCAAGGCAGCGCGGTCGACCCGGCCGCCACCCGCGGCCGGTAGAGCGCTTCAAAGAGATAGTCCTGGAGCGGCAGCTGCACAAGCGCGACCAGGGCGAAGCCGACCGCGCCGGTCAGCGCGCCCAGCCAGAGGGTGAGGCGGCGAACCGCCGACCCCGCGTAGAGCACCAGCCCCACCAGGCCGATGAGCGCGAACACCAGATACTTGGGAATCATCCGCGCGAGCGCGCCGAGCGTGAGCCGGGGCTTGACCAGCTCCGCCTGCTCCCGGACAACGTCGAGGTAGACGCGCATGTCCTGGGCGCGGTAGTTCAGCTTCCGCAGGTGGAGCTCGCGGTTGATGTACAGCTCCACCGGGACCGGCTGGTCGAGCTGCACCGTGAAGACCGAGTCAAACACCCCTTTGTAGAGCTGCACCCACGAAAAATTCGTCACTCTCCCACGCAGCGGCGCCGCCAGCAGGTCGCGGGGGACAAAGATGGAATCGTCGATAGTCTCCCCGGCCGTCAGGCCGCGCAGGGCGAAATAGATCTCGAACTGGTCGGCCATGTAGTTGTCGATCGCGAACATTCCGGACGGCACCGTGACCGTGGCTTCGCGGCGCTGCCGGCCCTGCCCGACCAGCCCCCGGATCACGTCCCCCTTGCGCTTCACGTTGATCCGCCCCTCCTGGCCGTTCACATTCAGCTTGAGATCATCGCCGAGGTAAGCGCCGTCAGCGCCGACGAAGTGCTCGCCGGCGGCGGCGAAACGGTTCTCCCCGCTCCTCTTGGTGAAATCAAGGAGGAAATCCTCCCTCAAGGCGTAGCCGCGGAGGCCGCCGATCTCGACCGTACGCTCGACGGTCGAGGCGATCGTACCGAGGACCGTGTCCTTCTGGATGAATGTCCACAGGCGGTATTCTCCGACCGGGCGGAAAGCCTCGAGCGACGGCCGGGGAGCAACGGCCCGCTGGGCGCTTGCCGCCCCGGCGCCGAGGAGAACTGCGGCGAGGGTCCACCAGAGGTTCTTCATGATCGGGCCAAGATAGCAAACCGCAGCCGGGCGTCAATAAAAAGCTACGCCGGCCTCCGGGCGGCAATGACGAGGTCCCGGGAGCGGCGCGAGAAACGCCGGGTGAACAGCAGATCGCCGAACCGGGCGAGGTCCGTAAACCCGGCCCTGGCGATGCTGCCCGTCACCTGCTCGGGCGTGAAACTGCCGAAACTGTGGCGGAACACCTCGAACGTCGGGGGCGTCCGGCTGAAGTCGGCGCGGGTGACGTAGATCGCCAGCGTCTTGCCCCGCCGTTCCGAGAAGCGCTCGTAGACGAGGCCGTCGTTGTGGGTGGCCTTCACCGGCAGGAGCGTGTTTTCCTTGACCACCGCGAAGTTGAGCATCTGGAGCACGAGGTGACCGCCGGGCCGGAGGGCGGCGGAAAAGTTCCGCAGGGCCAGGTTCAAGCGGGCGACGGTGCCGACTCCTGCGATGGCGTTGGCCAAACACACGACCAGATCAAAGCGGTTGCGCAGCGATTTCGGCAGATCCTCGAAAGTACCCCGGCGGTACGAGATCGGCAGTCCCTCCGGACAGCGGGTCTGCCGGGCTACGGCGAGGATCCGGGGAGAGCGGTCAAGACCAACCGCAGCCACCCCCTGCCGGGCAAACAGGAGGGTCGTGAGACCGGTGGCGCAGCCGGCATCCAGAACCGAGGCCGGCGCGAACCGGGCGATCATCGCCGCCACTTCGGCGGCGTGGTGCGGCTCGCGCTGGGCCGCGTTGGTGATGAGGTCGTACTCGTGGGCATAGACCTCAAAAACAGACGGGAATGACTCATTCATGGGAGGGATGATACGGTGATTGTCCCCGCCCCGCAAGCGTGTCGGCCTAACGCGGGTGGACGTATTCTCCCCGCTCGAGGCGCGGCAGGTGCTCGCGGTACTGGGCGTCGCTGATGTTGTTTTCCCAGGGTCCGAACAGCTTGAACCCGGCCAGCCCGACCCAGAACAAGACGACCAGGGCAAGCGCCCAGTAGCGCTTGTTGACGGGCCGTTTTTTCGTGAACATGTGCACTGTCAGGGCATCCTTCACCGGGCAGCTGTCGACGCAGGCCATGCAGCCCACGCACTCATCGGAGACCACGTATTTTACCTTGTCAACCTTGATGAAGGCCGGGCAGGCCTTGGCGCAGCGGGCGCAGTCGATACAGGTCGTCTCGTTCCGCCGGATGCGGGTGGGCGAGATCAATCCGATCAGGCCGAGAAGAGCGCCGTAGGGACACAGGTAGCGGCACCAGAAGCCGCGCACGACCAGCGACAGCAAAACCAGGGCGCCGGTCACGGCGAGGGCGAAGCGGGAGATGTCGGTGAAGAAGCGGAGCATGAGAATATCGGCGACCTGGTTGTAGTTCGAGTAGACGAACGCCTCGATCGACGCCGGGGTCATCTGGATGAGGATCGCCCAGACGAAGAAACCGAGGAGGAGGTACTTGATCATCCGGAGCGGCCAGTCGAGCACTTTCCAGGGGCGGATTCTCAGACGCAGGAATCGTTTCGAGAAATCGCCCAGCATTTCCGAGATGAACCCGACCGGACAAACCCACGAACAGAACGCCTTCTTGAAAAGCCACGAGGAACCAAGGATGAACAGGAAGATGACGAGACCGGCGGGGTGGACATAATTGAACACGTGGCTTTCGATCCAGTAGCGGAGGGAGACGATGGCGCCGATCGGCAGCCAGCCCTCGACGCCCGGCGGGCGGGGCACCCACGACCACAAGGCCGCGCCCTCGAGCTTCTTCGTCCAAAGGTAGAATTGCACGCCGATCCACAGGCTGACCGCGGTCGAGAAGAGTTGGGCGGCGAAGCGCCACTTCTGGATGTTGTCGCTCCGGTCGCGCCGGACATAGCGGGGGCGCCGGGCGGGTTTCGGCGGGGCGGTCTGTCTCGCGCTTGGCTGTTCCATCGTGTCCGGCATCGTCGTTAATCTCTCTCCATCATGCTGTACCAGGATCGCCGGCGGCGGGCGAAGACTCCTTGACCTGGGTCAAGGCCTTCCGTCATTTCTCTGTCACAGGAAAGCCGCCGCCGGGGGGAGTCCCGGCGGCGGTTGTCGCGAGCGCGCCTGGGGAGGGCCGAAGGCTAGATTCCGCTGATGATCACGTCGGCGGGGTGGACAATCTCGTACCGGTAGGTCAGCCGGTCCTCCGCCCCGGGATTGACGGTCACCGTCCAGATCGCCCGGCCTGATTCATCCTGATCGTCCGGTTTCCGGCTGAAATCCTTCAAGCTGACCTCGATTCGGTCGTCCTGGCTGACCGGCAGCGGTTCCTCGATCGTGATTGTCCGCGCGCGGCGGCCGTTGTTCTTGATGGTGATCGCGACCGTTTCGCTCACCCGCCGCCGGTTGCCGCCGATTCCCAGCCAGGTGGAACCGTCGCCGACCTCGTGGCGGACGATTTTCCGCTCGACCGTGACGTCGTTATCGCGCCCGAACGGGAGGTCGAAGGTCTCCCCCGCGGCGATGAATTTCGTGAACGCCGTCGATCCGAGGAAATCCGACCCGGCGAAAACCGCCACCCGTCCAGGCAGGAAAGGAGCGTCGGAGGTGTTGGTCATGGTCACGCGGCGGTACGCGCCGTCGGCAAAGCGCGGGCGGCTGATGAGGGCGAGTGTGCCGCCGAAGGTCCACTGGGCGATGGGAGCCCGGACGCCGCGACCGTCACACGGGACATCCTCGCGCCGGGCCGCTGTGAAGGTGGTCGCAAGTCCTCCGGCGTTGATGATGGCCGCGGCATTGACCGCCTCCGCGAGTTCCTGCTCCGCCTTCCCCATCGCCGCCATGTCCATCATGGCCGGCGCGGGTGCCTCGAGCGCCGTGTTACGCTGTCTCTTCGCTTCGTAGGCGTCGCTCAGCACGCTCAGGAAGAACGGCCGGAAAGCGGCCGGCTCCATCCCCTGCGAGGGGATCGCGGTGGAGAGGGTGAGCGCCACGTTTTCCCAATCCTCGCCCGTCCGCTGGATCACCTCGCCGAAACAGGCGAGTTCGACGCTGTCGGCGGCGGTACGGAGGCGGGCGTCGTAGATTGGCCGCCACCCTGCGCCCGCGACCGTGTACTGCAGTTCGATCTCTACCGTGCCGGCCTGCGCCAGCGCCAGATCCACGCGGACCGTACGGGTCTCGCGCCCCTGATCGGCGCGCAGTTTGTCGAGCTGTTCGCGAAGCAGGGCGAGCTGCCGGTCGGCGTCTTCAAGGGCGATCGTGACCAGGCGCACGGAGTCGCCCACCTGCACGAGGTGGCGCGACAAAAACTCGTAGGCGGCCGCCCAGTTGGCCATATCGAGGCGTCCCACGCCCCCGTTGCGATCCGGCTCTTCCCCGTGCTCTTTGGCCAGCGCCGCCAGCAGGTCGCGCTGCCGGTTTAACACTTCGAGGCGCACCTGCAGCGCCTGGCGCGTCTCCCGCTCCAGCGTCTGTATCTGCCTTTCCAGTTCCGCGGCCCTGGCCTGGGGAGCATCGAGGTGCGCAACCGTCTCATGGGTCAATCCCAACACCATCGTTCCCCTGGGACCCCGGGCGCTTGAGCGAAACGACGCGGGGTCGATTCCGATCGGCAGGCCTTCAAACAGGATTGAGTGTTCCCCCGCCGGGAGGTTCAGTGTGCTGAGCCGCACCACGCCCGCCCGATCCGGGTATACGGTGACCCGGTCGATCCGCGAGTCGATAACCGTGGAATTGTCTTCGGCCGAGGCCGCCGCTAGAACCGGCATCAGGAACGCAACCGTCATTGCCGCCAGTAAATGCTTGCTGCTCATACGAGTACTCCTTGCCCTGGGTTAACCCGAATCCGGCCGATCCGGGGGAACCATCGTCTGTGTTCTTGCTGGAAATACCCCCCGGCGAACCGTTTCTTCCCGGCCTTCCGGAGAACCCGCATTCCGGTGTCACATATTCATTGGCCGCCCCTTGACAATTCAGGGAATTTTCGTATACATACTGCACAAATGAACAGTATCAGCCGATTAACCTGCCGTCAGGCCGCCCCGGCGCCCGGCGGCTGTTGTGTCTCTCGTGGTAGCATGAACCGTATGATAGCTCCTGGTGACATCCCGCAAGATCTGGCCGCGCTCAAGCGGCTGATTCAACGAAAGTGGCCGGAGGCGGTCGGGCTGGCTTCGGAGCGCCTGGATCTGGCGTTCCGGACCGGGTTGCCGGCGCTCGATGCTCTTTTTCCTCATGAGGGGATTCCCTGCGGCCAGTTGATTGAGATCACCGGCGGGCCGTCCTCGGGGAAAACGACATTGCTGCTGACTCTGCTGGCCTCTTTGAGCCGGAGCGGGCGGGCGGTGTATATTGATCTGAGCCGGTCGTTTTTCCCTGCGGCGGCGGCGGCCTGCGGGGTGGATCTGGAGCGGCTTCTGACGGTCGCTCCGGCCAATGGACCGACCGCTCTCCGTGTCGCCGAACTGCTCCTGCAATCCCGTATCGCCTCGTGGATCGTGCTCGACCTGGTCGGTCAAAAGGAACCGCTCCCGGGGCTCATGCTGCACCGGCTGCGTCTGAAAGTCAGCCGTTCCCGGGGGCTGGTCCTGCTGTTGACCGAAAACAACTCCGGGGTTATTCCGCCGAGCATGGCGTCGCTTCGCCTGGCGGTCGCGCGGGCCGGCCGCGGGGTGCGCCTCACGGTCGCCCGGAGCCGCATCTGCAAAGAGGGAGAAAGCGTGGAGGTGTGTTTCGATGAATGAGCGGCGGCTGGCATGCATCCATCTGCCCGATTTTCCGCTCGTGTTGTACAGCAGGCTCCATCCTGAAGTGCGGGCGCACCCGCTTGTGCTGACGACCGCGGAGGGGGAGACGGCGACTGTGACTATCTGCAACGCGCGCGCCGCCCAATACGACGTGGCGGCCGGGATGACGGTTGCCCGGGCGAATTCTCTCTGCCCCGGGCTGGTCATCGGGGTGCGCGAGTGCGGCCGCGAAACGGCGGTTCTCCGGGAGATCGGCGGCGCGCTCGCCGGAGTCGGGCCGGAAATCGAGATCGAGACCGGCGGTGTGATTTTTCTGGAGTCGGCGCGCCTGGGGAAATTGTACGGCGATGAACCGGGGCTGGCCCGCCGGATCCAGGCGGTCCTGCAGCCTTTCGGTTACCCGGTGGCGATCGGGTTCGCCGCCAACAAGTTTGTCGCGTTGACCGCCGCCCGCCAGGCCGCGCCCGGCGGCTGGGTGATCGTTCCGAGCGGGAGCGAGAGTGCCTGGCTGCAGCAGCTCCAGGTTGAACACCTGGCGCTGTCGGACGACACCGCTGAGACGCTGTCGGATCTGGGAATCGCCACGGTCGGGCAGGCGGCGGCGCTGCCGGCCAACGAGGTGGTGGAGCGGTTCGGCGCCGAGGGTGCAGTGCTGGCCCGCCGGGCGCGCGGGGATGATCCGGAACCGTTCACTCCCGACCGCCCGGCCGCGGATTGGTGCGCAACGGCGGGACTTGATTCTCCCGTGCGCGACGCGGCGACGATCCTTGCCCACATCGAAGCACTGCTCAAGCACCTGCTTGCGCAGCCAGGCTGCGCCGGGTGCGCGGTTCGCGAGATCCAGGTCTGCCTGCACCTTGATGACCGCACCGAGCAGGTTTTCACCGCGGCGGTCGAACAACCGTCGGCCGCCGCCGCCCGCTTCCTGCGCCAGGTGCGCCTGGCGCTCGAACGGATGTCGCCGGCCGCCGCGGTGCGCGACATCACCCTCCGCATTCCGCACCCCGCCGCGGCGGCCGCGGAGCAGACCGCGTTCGCGCAGCCGGGCGCGCGGGGCGAGATCGATGCGGAGACGGCCGCGACAATCCGGCGCACGCTGAGCGGGAATCGCCTGTGCACGGCGCGCCTGCTGCCGTCGCACCTGCCGGAGCGGGCGTTCCGCCTCTCCCCCGTGACGCCGTCGCCGGCCAAACGCCCCTCCGCCTCTTCGTTGTCCGCCGGCGCCGCACCCCTCGATCGCCTTCCCCCGTACAGCCTGCGCCGGATCGCCGGACTCCGGCTGTTGCAGCCGCCCCAGCCGGCCGAGGTGCATCCGGCGGATGGTTGGTTGCGCGATGGTTCGGGGAAGCATCGGGTCACCGGACGGCGGGGGCCGTGGAAACTGTCGGGCGACTGGTGGCAGACCGGTTTTGACCGCTTGTACTACGAGCTACAGACGGAGGAGCACCGGCAGTACCTCGTTTTTTTCGACCGAAGCCGGGCGCGGTGGTTTGTGCAGGGGGTGTTTGATTGATGGGGAGAAATGGCAGGTCAGGGCCTTTATGGTCCTGACGGGTGAATTATCGAGGATAGGAGGAATGTCAGGACCACAAGGGTCCTGACCTACAAGAAATCACCTATGTCGAAACTGCGTCGTTTCTTCGAACCTGGCCGGACATATTTCATCACCTGCGTTACATACAACCGGCAGCCCATTCTCCTCGACTGCGCGGATTTGCTGCTGTCCGCTATCAGGAGAACCCGCATGGTCCTGAAATACCGAATACTGGCGTGGGTAATTCAACCCGAGCACTGGCATGCTATTCTGCAACCGCGGAATACTCAGCCCGATGTAATCATCCATCGCATGAAACAGAATTTCTCCACACTCTATCGGGCTCGACATCATGTGCGCCAGGGCCGCTTGTGGCAGCATCGCTACTGGGATCATGTCATCCGCAGTCCGGCAGATCTGCAACGCCATGTAGACTATATCCATTATAACCCGGTCAAACACGGCCTCGTAGGCAACCCTTTCGACTACCGGCACTCCTCCCTGGCATGGTTCGCCGAGCGAGGATTTTATGACGAGGGTTGGGGAAATGTAAAACCGGATAACCTTGAGGGAGACTTCGGTGAGTAGATTTTTCTTGTAGGTCAGGACCTTTATGGTCCTGACGGGGTCGTCCTCATCGATGGCAAGAATGTCAGGACCACAAGGGGCCTGACCGAGAAGATCCATGACCTCCGTTCCCTACATCGAACTCCACTGCCACTCGAACTTTTCGTTCCTCGACGGCGCCAGCGACCCGGAGGCGCTGGTCGACCGGGCGGTCGAACTCGGCTATCCCGCGCTGGCGATCACCGACACCAACGGTCTGTACGGTATTGTCCGTTTTGACCAGCAGGCGCGCCGGGCGGGGCTCCGTCCGATTTTCGGGGCGGCCGCGCTTTTGGACACCGGGCACCGGCTGGTGCTGCTGGTCAAAGACGGCGCCGGCTACGCCAACCTCTCCGAGCTGCTCTCCACCGCCCAGTTGGAGAGCCCCAAGGGGGAGGCACGGGTGTCGCGCGCTCTGCTGGAGCGGCACGCCGACGGTCTCATCGCGCTCGTCCACGATGACCTCGCGGCGTGTCTCTTGCGGGAGGAGCACTCGGAGGCGGAACGGCTGCTCGCCGACTACCGCGACCTGTACGGGCGCGACCACGTGTATGTCGAGCTTCGCCATCACAACCTGCCGGTGCACGAGCACCTCTGCGCCGCGCTGGTGCGGCTGGGACGGCGGCTCGGCCTTCCCGCGGTCGCCGCCAACGATGTCCACTACGCCGCCCCCGACGGCCGCCGGCTGCAGGACGTGCTTACCTGTATCCGCCACCACACCACGCTCGACGAGGCCGGCGAGCTGCTCTACCCGAATGCGGAGCGGTGCCTCCAGCCGCCGGCGGTGATGGCGCGCCGGTTCGCCCGCTACCCCGAGGCGGCGGCCCACACCCTCGCGATCGCCGAGCGCTGCTGGTTCTCGCTCGAGCAGCTCGAAACCTCGCTGCCCGATTTCCCGGTTCCGGCGGGGCACACCGAGCAGAGCTACCTGGAGGAACTGACCTGGGCCGGGGCGCGGCGGCGCTACCCGGAGATGGCGGAGCCGCATGTCCGCCAGCTTAGACACGAGCTGCGCATCATCGACCGGCTCAAGCTGGCCGGCTACTTCCTCATCGTCTGGGATATCGCCCGTTTCTGCGCCGAGCGCGCCATTCTCTGCCAAGGGCGGGGCTCGGCCGCCAACTCGGCGGTCTGCTACTGCCTCGGGATCACGGCGGTCGATCCGATCAAGCTCGACCTGCTGTTCGAGCGCTTCATTTCCGAGGAACGCCGCGAGCCGCCCGACATCGACATCGACATCGCCAACAACCGCCGCGAGGAGGTCATCCAGTACGTGTATGCCAAGTACGGGCGGACGCACGCGGCGATGGTATGCGAGGTGATCAGCTATCGGGGACGGTCGGCGGTGCGCGATATCGGCAAGACGCTCGGGTTTTCTCCGGACGAGGTCACCCGCCTGTCCAAACTGCTCGACCACTGGGCCTCGCCGGAGGATGTCGCGGAGCGGCTGCGCGAGGCGGCGCTCAATCTTGGCGACCGCCGCGTCCGCCTGCTGCTGGACCTCTGCCGTCAGATTCACCGTTTCCCCCGCCACCTCGGGATTCATGTCGGCGGCATGATCATCACCCGCAAGCCCCTCTCGCAGGTGGTGCCGATCGAGAATGCGACGATGCCCGACCGGAGCGTGATCCAGTGGGACAAGGACGACGTCGGTGCGGCCGGGCTGGTCAAGATCGACCTGCTCGGGCTGGGCATGCTCACCCTGATCGACCTCGCGCTCAAGCTGGTGAAAGAGCACCGCGGCGTCACGATCGACCCGGCCCGGCTCTCCTACGATGATCCGAAAGTTTTCGACCTCCTCTGCCGGGCGGAGACGCTCGGCGTGTTCCAGGTCGAGTCGCGCGCGCAGATGAACGCCCTTCCCCGCCACCGGCCGCGCTGTTTTTACGATCTCGTGATCGAAGTGGCGCTCATCCGTCCCGGCCCGATCCAGGGGGACATGGTCCACCCCTACCTGCGCCGCCGCAACGGCGAGGAGCCGGTCACCTATCCGCACCCGTGCCTTGAGCCGATTCTCCGGCGCACTCTCGGGGTGCCGCTTTTTCAGGAGCAGGGGATGAAGGTCGCGGTAGCGGCGGCCGGGTTCACGGCCAGCCAGGCGGACGAACTTCGCCGCGCGATGGGGCACAAGCGCTCGCGCGAGCGGATGGCGGCGCTGGCGGAGCGGCTCATCGACGGGATGCAGCGGCACGGCATTCCCCACGACGCCGCCCGGCGGATTTTCGACCAACTGGCCGCCTTCGCCGATTTCGGCTTTGCCGAGTCGCACGCCGCCTCCTTCGCCCTGCTCGTGTACGTCTCCGCGTATCTGAAAGTGTATTACCCCCAGGAATTTTACTGCTCGCTGCTCAACGCCCAGCCGATGGGCTTCTACGCGCCGTCGAGCATCGTCTACGAGGCCCGGCGCCGCGGCGTTATGATCCTCCCGGTCGACGTGTCCCGCAGCCGGTTCGACAGCACGGTCGAAGGCGACGCCGTGCGGCTGGGCCTGCGGACCGTGCGGCACATCGGCGAAACCGCGCGGGCGACGATCGAAAGCGAACAGGCCCGGGGACCGTTCACTTCGCTCAAAGATTTCGTGCGCCGCAGCCGTCTCGGCCCGCAGCCGCTGGCGCAGTTGGCGCGGGTCGGGGCGTTCGATTGTTTCGGGTATCACCGGCGGCAGGCGCTCTGGATTGTGCTCGGCCTTTCGCGGCGCGCGGGAGAGCTTGACTTAGCAGTTGAGGAAACAGGCCATACGACATTGCGCCCCATGCACATAGGAGAGCAGATTGTTGCCGATTTCAAGGGCATGGATCTTTCCACCGGGCCGCACCCGATGGCGCTGATCCGAGACCAGCTGGCCGCATGCAAAATCCTCGCCGCCGCCGACCTGCGCCATCGCCGCGACAAAAGCCGGGTCGCGGTCGCCGGCGTGGTCGTCATCCGCCAGCGCCCGGTGACCGCCAAGGGTTTTCTCTTCCTCACCATGGAGGACGAAACCGGGTTCATCAACGTCGTCGTCATGCCGAGCATGCTGGCCCGCCACCGCCGCACCATTGTCCACCACCAGGCGCTGATCGTGCAAGGGATTCTTGAACGCCAGGACGGAGTGATCAACGTGATCGGGAGGCAGTTCGCGCCGCTCGAGGCGGCCCCGGGGGATGTCACGTTCCGCTCGCGCGATTTCCGCTAAGCCCGCCCCCCCAAACAGAGCCACGGCGCCCGCCATCGCGACGGAGCGCCGTGTCACACAAACCTCACGAACTCGATCAGCAAGCGCCGATCACTTGTACACTTTGCAGATCACCACCGGCGGGCACACCGGGTAGATGCTCAGGCGCCCGCACGGGCTCGGCTTCTTGCCGATCGGATCGATGATATAGAGCATGCGACCTCCCTGAAAGGAGAGACGGTTGAAACCTCGGACCGGCACAGCGCCGGTTCGACAGCCACCGCTTCGGCAGCGGCGCCATTCCTGACGACAATGTATCCTCCGGACTCCCTCTTGACAACAAGAAAAAGAACCTCCTTTCGGCGCCCCCGGAACCTGTGTCCGGCTCCCGCGCACCGGGCCCCGGTCAGGGACACCGCATGAGCGGCGGACCGTCGCGGAACACGTACGAAATCAGTACCGCCAGATCCGCTACGCCGAACCGGCAGTCGCCGGAGACATCCATGTCCTCGGGCGCCAACTCCGGATAAGCACCGCGGAAGAGGCGATCGACCCCCATGGTGATGTCGGCGATATTCACCTTGCCGTTCCAGTCGTAGTCTCCGACCAGCTTGCCGAGCAGCACGAGCCCCGCGTACACGGCGAACGGATCGCCGCCGGCGAAGGATCCGGAGACTTTGATCGGAATTCGGAAATACCCGTAGACCTGTCCGTAGAGCGACAGCAGGTCTGCGGCGGAGACCCTGACCGCGAGCACGTCACCCACAAACCCCGGCACACCGGACGTATACTCCGTTGACAGAGGGACCACCGTCTCCGACAGCCGGACCGATCCCGACTCGATGTCGTACACCGACAGGCCGGACGGAAGGTTGCCCACATGGACAGTCAGCGTCTCCGGCTCAAGGCTCCAGGCCGATACCATCAGAACGGTATCCGGATCAAACCGCGCCAGCACCGCCCGGTCGAACATCCCGTCGATGAGCGCCCGCGCGCCCGGCAATTCCAGGTACCACAGGTGGAATCCAAACAGGTACGTTTCGGCCGGGCCGACCTGTCGCCGGATACCCACGGGTTCTCCGGCCATGGTCGAATTGATGGCGGCATCGGCTCCGAACAAGTGGGTGACCTCCCCGGCGGCGGTCGGCGCGAAAGTCGAGACCGAGAGCGGCGCATTAGTTGGCCAGAGCTGCAGGGCGCCAGGGTTGATGCGCCCGCTCGCGAGATCATAGGTCAGCGCGGGGTACTCCAGCGCCGCCGGATCGGCCCGCTGGAATCCGAATATCGTGTCCGCATAGCTTGGCGGAAAATGGTAGAGGGCGGCCAGGTAGATGGCCGGGACGATTCGGCCGGACTCCGCTCCGAAAAACCGTCTCACCAACGAATGGGTCAGGTTTCGCGTCGAGGGCGCGCCTGTAATGGCATCCACCCCGGCCATGCTGCCCCCTGAACCGAAATACGCCAGACGCCCCCCAGAAAGGAGGTACCGGGTGAACGCCTGCGTGGTGTCCTCCCAGACCGGGCGGAAGATGCCGTCCCGCAGATCGTCATCGATGACCACCAGATTATACTCCATCAGCAGGTGCCAGTCGGTTTCGATGTAGATGCGGTTGGAGTCGCCCCAGTCGTATAGGTCGTAATCGTAGCCGGTCAGCAGTGAGTCATAGAACTCGACCACCCTGCTGAGGCTCTGAAATTGCACGCCCGCGAGCGAACCGTGGGTGAGCACGAGGATATCTTTATCGCGCGGCGGCACGTGCACCGCTTCGACCGGCTCCGAGAAGTGCGACTCGAATCCGGCCGGATCGACTGCCGCGACGATGTAGGTCGTGCTCTCCGCAACCGGTTCGTCCACAAATAATGTCGCCGCGCCGGGAAGTACTTGATACGGCGACATGGCATAGTAGTAGTACCGCCGCCCGTTCACGTCGAACGAATCCGCCGGCGCGATCGCAGACGCTGCGAACCCACGGTCGTAGAACGCATGGTACGCGTTCTCTGCATCCTGCGGCGTAGAAAATCGGTAGAGATTGAAGTGATCAACCGCCATCGAAGAAAGTGTCGTCCAGCTCAGCGGGATGTTGTCGCCCGGCGCGACGAACACGTACTCGCTGCCGACAAATTCCGGCGCCTCGGCGCGCTCGCCGGCCCAGACCGTGATCGGATGGGCGGGTTCACCGGTCCCGGAGGCACTCCGGTAGGAAACCGAGGCGAGATAGAAACGATCAGTCGCAAGGTTCGGGAGCGTCCAAGCGGACTGCTCCGGCCCGGGCGTGGCCTCGATCTCCAATTCGGTCATTTCCAGCCAGGGCGGGGCAACCCCGGGATAGGGAAGAGAGGCGGGGTCAACCACTGACAGGTAAACGACATGGCCGGTCACCTCGGGCAGGCAGGAGCCATCCCAACCGATGGTAACGTCGTTCCCGCTGGTCGCTCTCACCTGCAAGCCGGCCGGCGGCTGCAGCGGGTCAACAAGGATCGCGGCCAGTGAATCGGCCACGTTGGCGTTGCGGATCATGCTGGTGAAGTCCAGGTTCGCCAGATAGGCTGCCGGGTCCCCCGGCAAGTTGGCGGCATTCCCAGGGAGCGTGTGGATCGAATCGGTCGTGAAGGTGGCGATGATGAACCGCTCGCTCTGGCCCGGCGCCAGATCGAACGGCCCGAACGACATCAGGAATCGGGCGTCAAAGCCGTCCGCCAGGTCGTAGGCCAGGGACAGCGGCGGCTGCCACCAGAGGGTATCATCCGGACCAATGGAGTGACACCATACTTGGTCGTAGTCCCACTCCTGATGGCGCATCAGGTAGTACCGGTTGGCATCCCCGACGGCGGTGCCTGTCCCGCCGGTTCCGAAATCCCGGTACGGGTCGCCCGGCCGGTCCTTCATCCGCGGACCGAAATCCAGTTCGGCGATTGCGCTTGAGGCCCACCAGTTGAAGCTCGTGTCGGGCAGCGGCACGGACGAGTGCAGCAGCTTGAAACAAAACGCCCGGGGCGTCTCACCCGGCAATGAGTCCCCGTCGTTGTCAATGACGTAGCCAATTCCCTGTTCGCGCAGAGACCCGGAGAGATCATCCGCGAAACCTGAGTTGGCGTCACAGTCACCGCAGACATCCGAGTCGAAGTAGAACCCGATATAACCGTCGTGAACCGCCTCGACGCCGATGTTGGTCACTACCAGGTCATAGACGACAGCCGCATCGGCCGGCGACGTGCGCCAGGCATGGCTGCGGTTGGTGATCCGGACATCCAGCGGCAGGTGCAGGCGGGAGTCAAACTCATCCGTCACGGAAACGCGGGCGACGCTGGTATCGGTGAATTCAGCCCGCATCGCAAAGTCCGCCGGACCGAACAGCTCATCGACTGCGCCCGCGAGATCATCGGGGAAGAACTCCCGCACGTTAACCCAACCTTCAGATCCTGTGGACACCAGCGTGTCGCTCCCCACCACCCCGCCGATCCAGACGGCGCCTCCGAAGAGGTAATCGACCCCGCTGCTCACCGGTACTTCGAAACCTGCCTCGGGCCAACCGGGAATCCCCATCGTACGCCGCAGGAAGGACCACCCAAAGGAGCCATTATCCCCGAATGTCGCGCGCACCAGTCCCGTGTTCTGCTGGCCATAGTACGTCGGCCAGTTGATCAGCGGATCAATCACAGTGTCTGCGGCGTACGGTGCAACATACAGCGCCCGGTTCTGCCGCCCCTCACCGGCGTCCGGTTTTTGATCTCGGGCCTGGCCTGCAGTCCAGAGAAAGGCTGTGGCCAGCGCCCACGCTGTCACAATACCAGACCTGGTCATCCTCGTTCCTCCTCGATTGAATTTGATGCCTGACAATAGCGCGCCATGCCTGTGCTGTCAATCAATGACGGCAGTCGCCCGGTGTCTGTTTAATCTCTCCTGTTTTTTCTTGAACTCACCGCCTGCGGCCGATATGCTGTCGTCGACATCAACCTACCGCCTTTGGAGCGATGATGGATTCGTACGTCGCCTGGGTCACGGCCCGCCCGCTGCTCTCGGCCGCCCTGCAGTTTGCCCTGCTGGGCACGCTTGGTGAAATCGTCTCGGTCAGCATCCGGAGAGGCCGCCCCGCCCTCCCCGGAACGTGGTGGGAAACGCTCGCCAAAGTCCCGGCCTGGGCAGTGCTCGGCATTGTCATCAAGTACGGGTTCACGGGGATGAAGGGATTTACGGCGGCCCTGCTGGACCATCATTTTCTGCCCGCGGCGTGCGGCGCCGGGCTCGGCTGGGCGTTCGCCGTCTCCGTGCTCACCAACCTCCTTTTCGGGCCGCAGATGATGTTCTTCCACCGGCTCGAGGACAATCTCATCCTCCGCCGCTGGGACATGACCGGGCTAACCACCGCGTGGTGGACGCTCCTGTGGTTCTGGATCCCGGCTCACACGCTGACCTTTTCGTTGCCGACCGAGTACCAGATCGGCCTGGCGGCGCTCTGGTCGTTCGTTTTGGGGATCATTCTAAGCTTTGCCAAGGGGAGGTGATCCATGGTGATCGAGTATGTGGATTCGGCGGCCGGTCTCGCGCCCGACCGTCTGACCGGCTTTTTCGCCGGCTGGCCGAATCCTCCGTCGCCGGAGATGCACCGGCGCATCCTCCGGCGGAGCGACTGTGTCGTGCTCGCGATCGATCCATCCGCCGGCCGCGTCGTCGGCTTCATCAACGCTCTCACCGACCGCGTCCTCTCCGCCTACATTCCGCTTTTGGAGGTTCTCCCCGAGTACCGGGGACAGGGCATCGGAAGCGAGTTGGTCCGGCGACTGCTTAAGCGGCTGTCGGGGCTGTATATGATCGACCTGATGTGCGATCCGTCAGTCCAGCCGTCTTATGAGCGTCTGGGATTCGTGCGCGCGGCGGGGATGAGCCGGCGGGATTTTTCGGCGCAAGGCGGAAAACCGGATTAGCAGGAGGCTACCGGGGCATGGGGCGGCGAAAGCGCCGCCGGTCAACCTCGAAACGGACTGTCCAGGGCTCGGCCCCGATGCCTGCGCGGAGGAATCCGAGCCGCTCCAGGAGACGGATGGACGGCTGGTTGTCCGCTCCGGTGTTGGCGAAGACCATCGTAACCGTGCGATGGCGCAGCGCCCAGGCGACCAGGGCAGCCACCGCCTCAGTCGCGTATCCGCGGCCCTGGAAGTCCGGCAACACGCCGTAGCCGATTTCGATGCACCCTTCGGCATCGGGCCGGCCGTGGAATCCGCCGCTGCCGATCAGGGTGCGCGGTCCGCGTCCCTCGCCTGAAGCCACCCAGTAGTAGGCCCACCAGCCGCGCAGGTCCGGACGGCGCTCCAGAGCCGACAGCAGGCGCGGGAGCACCTCGGCCAGTTCGGAAGGCGGCCAGTCGGGCGGCACGACCGCCCCCAGTTCCTCCGCCAATCGGGCCGAACGGGCGACATCGGCCGCCAGCAACGAGGGCGTGGCCGGGATCAGTTCCAGCCGCAGCGTCGCGATCGACTTACCGGCGCGCACAGCTCACACTCCTTGCAGTCATTCCACGGGTTCCAGTTCTACTTCGAACAGCTTGGGCCAGCACTTGCCGGTGAGGAACAGACGACGGTGCTCGGCATCCCAGGCGATACCGTTGAGGACATCGGTGCTGTCGCCGTAGTCCTCGGGCGCGAGCAGCCCGGAGGCGTCGATCCAGCCGGTGACCTGTCCGGTGGCGGCGCTGATACGGGCGATGCGGTCGCCGGGCCACACGTTGGCGAAAATCTCGCCGTCGACATACTCCAGCTCGTTGAGCCGCTCGACCGGTTCGCCGTCGGCCCGCACGGCCAGGAAACTGCAATACTCGTACGTCTGCGGATCCAGAAGCTGCAGCGTCGCGCTGCCGTCGCTCATGATCAGACGGATCCCGTCGTACGTGAGCCCCCAGCCTTCGGTGAGATACCTGAACTCGGACAGAGGCGCGAGCGTCGCCCGGTCGTACACGAATCCGGTGCGGGAGGTCCAGGTGAGCTGAACCAGGCGGTCTCCGACCAGAGCGATTCCCTCGCCGAAATGGGGCGCCGGCAGATCGCGGCGCTGCAGCACCGCACCGGTCTCGAGCCGGACCCGGCGCACGCTCGACGCGCCGGGTTTCCCGGTCCCCTCGTACAAGTAGCCTCCTTCGTAGGCCAGGCCCTGCGTGAAAGCGAGACTGTCGTGCGGATACGTGCGGATCACTTTCACCCGGTAGGCGGCGATCTTCGCCGGCGGCGCCGGCTGCTTCTGCGACGATCCGCAGGCGGCCGGCAGCACCGCCAGCAAGGCGGCGATGACCGCGCCGCGCAGCGGCCTGCCGGGCCCGGCCGTCACGGCGCCTCCCGCACTTCGATCTGGTAGAGCCAGGGCCAGTATTTGCCGGTGACGAAGAGCCGCGCCCCGGCCGAATCCCAGGCAATGCCGTTGAGGACCTCCGCCGTCGGGTGGGCAGTTCGCGAGAGCAGCCCGGTCAGGTCGACGTAGCCCGTCACCCGGCCGTCGTCCGGGTCAATCCGGGCGATCCAATCGGTAAGCCAGATGTTGGCCCAGACCTCGCCGTCGATATACTCCAGTTCGTTGAGGCGGTCAACCGGCCCGTCGTCGTCGCGAACCTGGGCGCTCCGCCGGATCTCGAACGTGGCCGTGTCACGAAACTGGAGAGCCGAGCCGCCGTTGCTCATAATAAACCGGCTGCCGTCGAAGGTCAGCCCCCAGCCCTCGCCCGCATAGCTGAACTGACCTTCCCGCGCGAACGATGCGCGGTTCCACACGAACGCCGAGTTTTCTCTCCAGGTGAGTTGGACGATGCGATTCCCCAGCAGGGCAATCCCCTCGCCGAAATAGAGCGCGGCGAGGCCGATCATCGTATCGACCCGGCCGGTCGTCAGTTCGACCCGGCGCAGCGACGAGCCGCCGTACAAACCGGTCCCCTCGTACAGGTAACCCTCGGGACCGAAAGCGAGGCCCTGGGTGTACGCGGTCGAGTCGTGGGGGAAGCTGTCGATCACCGTGTACGTGTAAGTGCGCGTGGAGTCGGGGGCCGGCGGCGGTTCGGCATCGGTCGATTTCGAGCAGCCGGCGGAGAGGGCCGCGCCCACGCTAAGCGCGGCCAGCGCGCACCCGGCGCGGCTCATGTAGCACGCAGTTCGCATCATCCGCTGGCCAAACTACCGGGCGCGGCCTCAAGACGCAACGACAATTCCGACGGTCTTGTGCCCGGCCGCCGGCCGTGTTATACTCCCGGCGTGACCAGCAACATGTGTGCTCTTTTCTACAGGAGTCTCGCCATGATGTCTCGCCCGCTGCGAACCGCTTGCGCGCTCTTCCTTCTTCTGGCCCTGCTCGGCCCGGCGACGGGGCCGGCGGCCCAGGAGAACATCACCTACCAGACGCCGCCGCAGGCGATTGTCGACATCGTCGACGCACCCCGGACGCCGCGGCTGTCGCTCGGCCCCGACAGACAGAACCTTCTCCTCCTGGAGTACCCCGCCCTCCCGCCTCTCGAGGAGGTGGCCCAACCGGAACTCCGGCTTGCCGGCGAGCGCATCAACCCCCGCACCAACGGCCCCAGCCGCGGCGGGTATTACAGCAGCATGAAGCTGCGGACGCTCGATGATCGGACCGAGTATCCCATCACGGGTCTGCCCTCTCCCGTCCGCATCACCGACATAGAGTGGTCTCCGGACGGGTCACGGGTCGCTTTTGCCTGTACGATCGAGGATCGGATTGAGTTGTGGCTGCTCGACCTGGCTGCACGCACCGCCCGGCGGCTTTCGGAGCGGCCCCTGAACGCCGTGTTCGGCAGCCCGTTCACATGGTTCTCGGACAGCCGGACGCTGCTTGTTCGGTTCCTCCCCGACGATCGGGGAGAGCCGCCCGTCAAACCGCGCGTTCCTGAGGGCCCGAACGTCCAGGAGAATCTCGGGGCGAAAGCTCCCGCCCGCACTTACCAGGACCTTCTGGCCAACCCCTGCGACGAGCAATTGTTCGACTACTACGGGGCCGCCCAGACGGCGCTCGTGACCGTCGATGGCGCGGTGACGCCGGTCGGTCGGACCGGAGTCCTCGTAAACACGTCTCCTTCGCCCGACGGCCGCTACATTCTGGCGGAGACGATTCATCGCCCCTACTCGTACACGGTGCCCGCCGAGCGTTTCCCGCGCACGATCGAGGTGTGGGACCGCGCCGGCGCGACCGTCTACCGGGTCGCCGACCTCCCGCTGGCCGACCGGGTGCCGATCACGTTCGGCTCGGCCCCGACCGGCCCACGCGACGTCGACTGGCGCGCGGATGCCGACGCGGCGCTCTTTTGGGTGGAGGCGCTCGACGGGGGGGATGCCGCCGTCGTCACCGACGAGCGCGACCGCCTCTTTCTGCTTCCGGCCCCGTTCACCGGCGAGCCGGCGGCGCTGTTGACGCTGGGTTTCCGTTACTCCGGTGTCCAGTGGGGCAATGACAGCTTGGCGTTGGTGAACGAGACCTGGTGGCCGACCCGCACCGTCCGGACCTGGCGCCTCCGTCCCGGCCGGCCGGAGGCCCGCGCCGAGCTGATCGTCGACCGGTCGTGGGAGGACCGTTACCAGGACCCGGGCGCACCGATGCTGGACCGGAGCGGGCGCGGCACGTATGTCCTGGCGACGGCCGACACCGGGACGGTGATCTTTCGCACCGGGGCCGGCGCCTCGCCGGAGGGCAACCAGCCCTTCCTCGATGCCTTCAATGTGGACACGAAGGAGACCACCCGTCTGTTTCGTTCCGCGGCCCCGTACTATGAAGAGCCGGTGGATTTCCTCGATATCGACCGCCGCCTGGTGCTCACCCGCCGGGAATCGGTTGACCAGCCGCCGAACTATTTCCGCCGCGATCTTCGCCACGACGATCTCATGCAGATCACGTTCTTCCCCCACCCGACCCCGCAGTTGAGAGACGTCAAGAAGGAGCTGGTCACCTATACGCGGGCTGACGGCGTGCAGCTCAGCGGCAAGCTCTATCTGCCGCCGCGGTATGACCCGAAGCGGGACGGCCCGCTGCCGATGCTCATGTGGGCCTACCCGGAGGAGTTCAAGTCGGCGGGCGCCGCGGGCCAGGTGACCGACTCCCCCTACCGCTTTGTCCGCGCCTCCTGGTCGTCTCCCCTGCTCTGGCTGGCGCTCGGATACGCCGTTCTCGACGATCCCTCGATGCCGATTGTCGGGGAGGGAGATGCGGAGCCGAACGACACGTACGTGGAGCAGTTGGTGGCGAGCGCCCGGGCGGCGGTCGACGAGATGGTCCGCCGGGGCGTGGCCGACCGCGACCGCATCGCTGTCGGCGGGCATTCCTACGGCGCGTTCATGACCGCCAACCTGCTCGCCCACTCCGACCTGTTCGCCGCCGGGATCGCCCGCAGCGGCGCCTACAACCGCACCCTCACCCCCTTCGGGTTCCAGTCGGAGGAGCGCACCTTCTGGGAGGCCCCGCAGACATATTTCACGATGTCCCCCTTCATGCAAGCCGACCGGATCAACGAACCGCTGCTACTGATTCACGGCGAGGCCGACAACAACCCCGGCACGTACCCCATGCAGAGCGAGCGGTTCTACGCCGCTCTGAAAGGGCAGGGGGCGACAGTCCGCCTCGTGATGCTCCCGCACGAAAGCCACGGCTACCAGGCGCGGGAATCGGTCCTCCACGTGCTGTGGGAGATGACGCAATGGCTGGACACCTACGTGAAGAACCGGCGGCTGGCGGAGCCCGGCGCGGTCAAGAGCATGTCCGGCGCCGAGTAGCCCGGAGGCGGGCCGGACGATCAAAGAAAGCGGCTGCCGTCGCCATCGAACGGCAGCCGCTGTAGTTCGCGCGGACCTGGGCCGCGGGCGCTAGAGTTCGCGCCAGGCGACGACTTTCATGTGGGCGTCCCAATTCTTCTCGATTTCGCCCAGCGAGCGGTCGTAGTGGAACTTGGCGCTGTTGTGGACGACGATGTCGCGCGCGACCACCGCCCCGAAGAACTGGCCCGAATTACGAAGGTCGGCCTCGCCGCCCGCGGAATAGAACACGGCATGGATGTCGCCGCTGTTCTTGAGCACGATGTCCCCCTGCGAGTAGATCTGCAGGTCTTTGGGAGCACCGGCAGTGTTCATCGCCGCCGAGTTTTTCATCTCGATGTCCCCCGTCACGTAGATCATGACTGTCGCCCCCGGTGCGACCTCCATCGAGGCGCTGTTTTTCAGGATGATACTGCTGAAATAGTACACGCCGCTGCTCAGGGTCACACTGCCGGACGTCTCGAAGGCTTTCGTCGAGGGGTTGTAGGTGAAGCTCCCGGAAATACCGCTGAGATTCTGGTTGTGGGCGGCGGCCCAGTCAAATTCCGTCTGCGGCACGTCGGGCACCTCCTGCCGCGGGGCCGTGCTGGTCGTGTCGTCGTAGACGGTCGCGCCGGCGTTGATGCTCAGCCCGCCGGGCTGCGAGGTCGCCACGCCGCCGCCGACAATCGCCCCGTTCGCGATCGTGATCGTTCCGTTCGAGCCGACATCCCCGTCGTGCCACGTCCGCGTGCCGGCGTAGGCGCCGGAATCGGAGTTGTACGAATCGGATTCCATGCTGTTCTTGATGTCCACCGAGTTGTCGCCGAAAAGGGCTTTGAGGAACGGATTGAACCGGACCGGCACAAGCGTCATCTCGATCGTCGATTGGGCATCGCGGACCAGGCCGGTCGAAGTCACGATAATGGTGTCGGCCAGGGCCGGAGTGACCGAGCTGTCCTCGACCGCCACGCTGAAACTGCCGGCGCCGATCGGGACGTCGGCGAAGCCTTCGTTCCAGGAGGGATCCGCGTTGAGCGCGACGAGCGACCGCTTGACCCCGGCCTCGGCGGCATAGAAAGCGCGGTCGCTGTTCATCACGTTGTAGGACAGGGCTATATCGGTATTGGAGTTGTCCATGGCGATGAAGGCCACCAGTGTGAGCATCCCTGTCAGCAGCAGGGCGATCAGCAGGGCGCTCCCCCGTTCAGTGGTGAAAGGTTTGTCCATCGGTACGTACTCCCCAGATTGAAAGGTGAAGGCGGGGCGGCCGCTGTCATGGCCGCCCCGACCCACCGTGTTCTGTGTCTCGGTCCGGCGGACGGAAGGCACCGTCAGAGCTCCTTCCACGCCACCTGGATCATCTCGCCGGTCGTGCCGTGGCGGATCTTGGCGAGGTTGCGGTCGTAGTGGAAACAGGCGCCCTTATCGAGCTTGATGCTGTTGCCCACCAGGGCGCCGTAAACCTGCGTCGTCTGGTCGTACTGGATGTGCGCGTTGGGGCCGAAAAACGTACCGCAGAAGATGTTCCCCTGGTCGAGCTGGAAGAGGTTGCCCTGCGAGTAAATCTGGAGGTTCTGCGGGGCGCCGCTCGCGTTCACGCGCCCGTTTTGGTTGAAGTCGATGTTGCCGCTCATGTAGATTCTGACCTGGGCTCCCGGCGCAAGGCTGATGGTCGACCCTTGCCCCATCACGATCTCCGAGAAGTAGTAGACGCCGCTCTGGAGAACGACGCTGGAGTACGACCCCATGGTCAGTTTGCGGGTGCCGTTGTTGTAGCTCCAGCCGGTCCCGGAGAGACCCAGCGGGGCCAGGCTGTTGGTGCGCGCCCAGTCGTATTCCGACTGCGGGATGATGTCGATGTTGACCGAATCCTGCGTCGTCGAGGTGTCGCCCAGCACCTGGCTCCCGGCACCGAGGGTAATGCTGCCGCCGACCGCGGTCTTGGCATCCCCCCCGATCGTGACCGTCTTGGAAGTCGAAATGCGCCCGTTGGTGCCGATGCTCCCCTCGTCCTGCAGCACGGTCGCCGCGTACGCGCCCGAGTCGGAGTTGTAGGAATCGGTGCAGGTCGTCTGATCCATAGTGATTGCGGAATCGGCGAACATCGCCCAGACGAACGGGTTGATGTACACCGGCACAGTCCACATCTCGACCTCGGCCTGCGCCTCCCGCACGTCGCCGCGCGAGCGAATGACCACGGTGTCGGCAAGGCTGGGCGTGGTCAGGGAGTCAAACAGGTTCACCGAGAACGTCCCCTGCCCGAAGCCGAAATCGGCGTACCCGGACCGCCAGTCGTCGTTATCGTTGAGGGCCACGAAAGCCCGTTTCGCCCCCGCCTCCGCGTTGTAGAACGCGGCGTCGAGGTGGGACTGGCTGTACGACAGTTCGATATCCGTGTTGGAGCTCTCGATCGCCATGATGGCGATCAGCGAGAGCATCCCTGTCAGCAGGAGAGCAATGAGCAGGGCGCTCCCTCGTATCGTCTGTAACTTCGCTTTCATCATGACATCCTCGCTAGAGTTCGAGGTTTTGGATCGTCACCCGCTCGGTCGCCGTGAACGACCGGTAGCCGCTGTCCTCGTCCCACGACTCGTCGGACTTCGCCGTCTGCGCCTCGATCGAGACCTGGACGTTGGCCGAGTCGATGACGGTGTAGGTAATCGAGCGCACGACATCGGAGAAGACTGCGGCGGGCTGATTGTTCACCTTCTTCATCAGGAACATCGGCTTCCACCCGTTCGGCGCGTTGACCCCGAGCGCGGTGTTCTCCTGCAGGTAGTACAGCACCGTGTCCACCGGCTGGGTGTCGCTGAAGAAGACGTACAGGCTGTCGCCGCTGATCCGGTAGGCCGCGTGCCCGGCCAGCTTGTACCCGGCCATGCGCAGCGTCTTGGCGATCTCCTGCAGGCTCGACCGCGACGTATGCTGCATGTTGGAGATGTCCTCCTGCGTCAGCGCCGAGTTGTGCATGGAGACGTAGAAGCTGAAACCGGCCGCCGCCACAATGCCCGTGAGCACCAGGGCCACGAGCAGTTCCATGATCGTGTAGCCCGCGCTGTGTCGAAGTGGTCTATACATTGCCTTCCGTCCTTCCCCGTCATGGTTCGAGAATAAACGTGGAGTACTGCGTGGTGCGCGGCACGTTCTGGTTGTCTGTCCACGCGATCGTCACGTCGATCTGGTAGACCCCCGTGGGGATGGAGGCGTCGGTGGCGTGCCCGCGGATATAGGTCGAGCGGGTGTACCGCCCGCCGGCGAGGCCCGTCTCCTGCAGCGTAAACGGAATCGCCGGGAGCGAGTTCATCCCTTCGTACTGTTCCACCTGCTGCTTGGCCAGGTTGGCGGCCACGGTGTTGTCCCGGGACATCACGTTCCCCTCAATCGACATGACCAGCATCGGGGCGAGACCCAGCAGACCCATCGCCAGCACGATCATGCCGATGAGAACTTCCAGCAGCGACAGGCCGCTCTGTTTCTGAATGTATTTCATTCTCATAGCCGCAGACTCCTTTGTCTTTTCCCTGGACCACCGCAAAACGGCTGCCAAACGCTCCGACCCGTTCCCGGGACTGCTCGTCGGGCTGCAACCTATTGGCGGACAATACGAACCGCCGGGCGATTTATCGCCCCGGCCGCCCCGCGCCCGGCCAAGATGGGGGAGGTTCCCAATACTCTGCCGGAGCTCAGCCCATCCCCCGGGAGCGCAGGAGATCAGGAAGCCCGTGGCCGAGAAGCCGGGCGATCGTGGGAGCATTCCGGCCCAGTCGCGATCGAGGCCCATGGGGCTCAAGGGGACGTTCTCAAAGGAGGCTTAGCTTGAAGGGTCGGTGTGGACGAAAAGCAGCGGCAGGACTTCGGAAGATCCCAGGGGGGCGGGACCGCCGCTAGGCCTGGCTATCCCCCTGCATCGGTACAAATCTCACTTCGTAGAGGACTTTCTCCACCAAGCCGGTGGCCGTCCTCTCGATGAGGACCAGCTCCTGCCGGCCGAATTCGGATCCGACCGGCAGAATGAGCCGCCCCCCGACCGACAACTGACCCGTCAACCGCTCCGGGATCCGCGGAGCGGCCGCGGTGACGATGATGCCGTCAAACGGCGCCTCCTCCGCCCAGCCCCGGTAACCATCGCCGAGACGCAGGTTCACGCGGTCGTAGCGGAGCAGACCGAGGGTGGCGCAGGCCAGCTCGTGGAGATCGGGCAACCGCTCGATCGAATAGACGCGGCCGGCGATCTCGGCCAGGACAGCGGTCTGGTAGCCGCAGCCGGTCCCTATTTCAAGCACCGTGCTTGCGTGGTCGAGCGCCAGTTCCTCGGTCATCGAGGCCACGATGTAGGGCTGCGAGATAGTCTGCCCGGAGCCGATCGGCACGGGGCTGTCGCGGTAGGCGTCGGCCCGGTACTTCTCGGGAATGAACAGGTGCCGCGGCACCGCCCGCATGGCGGCCAGCACCCCGGGATCGCTGATACCGCGCCGCACCAGCTGCTCATCGACCATCCGGCTGCGCAGCAGCGCGTACTTCTCTTCCTTGGTTCGATCCGCCATTGCGTCACTCTCCGAAGGCGCAAGCCGCCGCCAGGGCCGACCGACTTGCCGGCCCGAGGCGGCTGCAATATACTGGATGGCGGTGGACGCTCAACAGAGAAAGGACGCAAAAAGATGCCCCGCCGATACTGGCTGATGAAATCGGAACCGAACCGCTTCTCCATCGATGACCTTCGCGCCGCACCGCAGGGGATCGCTCCCTGGGACGGTGCCCGCAACTACCAGGCCCGAAATCTCCTCCGCGACCGCGTGAAAGCCGGTGACGGAGTTCTCTTCTATCACAGCGGCACGGCCACCCCCGGAATCGCGGGGATCGCTGAGGTGGTGCGGGCCGGTTATCCCGATCACACGGCCTGGGAGGCCAATGGCGAGCAATTTGATCCCAAATCGACTCCGGCGCGCCCGGTCTGGTACATGGTCGATGTGCGGTTCGTGGAGAAGTTTCGGCAGCTCATCCCGCTGGCGAAGTTGAAAACGACGCCCGGGCTTGAAGGCATGGAGGTTGCTCGCCGCGGCTCCCGCCTGTCGGTCCAGCCGGTGTCGAGATCGGAGTGGGAGATTGTACGGAGAATCGCCCGGAACATGGATCCCGGGTGAATAGTCCGGCCGCTCGGGCGTAATCCTCGTTGACGGCAGCGCCGGCGGCTCCGTGCGGATGCAACCTCGACGGCCGGATAACGTAGTGAAGAGTGGCTGGCTGGTCCGAAGGATGAGGAGGAACGAGACGTGATCAAGGCGTTTGTGGCGGTAATCGGAGTCATCTTCCTGATGGGATTGCTTGGGCTCGGCGGGATCGGGCTGTTGCTCGGCCTGATTGGCGGGCTGTTCGGCCTGATCGCGGGGATCCTCGGCGCGGCTCTCGGCCTGGTGGTCGGCCTGTTCGGAGTCGTCTTCGGCACGATCGGCGGGCTTGTCGGTATCCTCTTGCCGGTGGCGGCGGTAGTTGTGATTTTGGCCGGCCTGGCCCACCTGCTGGCCTGAAGCGGGTCCGACAATTGCGGTGCGCGCCTGCGGGGCCGCCGCGGCGGCCGGGCGCCCGCGGCACGAGCGCCCGCGCGACGAACGATTGCGGGGCGAGCGCCCGCGGGGGGAACGATCGCGGGACTCCAATTTCCTTGACATCGGGTCAAAAAGCGCTACCTTGTCGGCGCCCATGCCGGGGTAGCTCAGCTGGTTAGAGCGCCTGACTGTGGATCAGGAGGTCGGCAGTTCGATCCTGCCCCCCGGTATGTACTCGCTGCCCACTCCCGCACCTTGGCGGCCTCCCTTGTTCGGTCGGGACGGCGCGACGGTCAAGGCGGTTGAGTGGGGAAAAATCAGAGGATAGCTCTGAGCGTCATCACCAGACGCCGCACAGATCCACACGCGGAATCCGCCGGGGCGGTGCCCGGCTCAACCCTCACCGCTGTCGCGAGCGGGCTCGCGAGTCCGTCAAGCGCCCTCACCTCTGCCCAGCGCCTCGCTAAGCCATCTCTTCACGGTCAGTTCGATGTGGTCCCGAACGCTGCGGAAGGATGCGGTGATCTCTTCCTCCGAGCCGGTCGCGTTCGCCGGGTCGGCAAACGGCCAGTGCAACTTTGTCGCGGCGCCGGGGAAGACGGGGCAGTTGGTGGCCGCGTTGTCGCACACCGTGATGACGAAATCGAACGACCGTTCCAGATACTGCGACAGGTGGTCGGACGTGTGGCCCGCGATGTCGATGCCGATCTCGCGCATAACCTGGACGGCTCGCGGATTCACCCCCTTGGGCTCCAGTCCGGCCGAATAGACCCCGACTTGCCCGCCGCCGTAATGGCGGAAGAGTCCCTCGGCAATCTGAGACCGGCAGGAGTTCCCCGTGCAGAGGACCAAGATGCGCATCTTCCCGCTCATTGTGCCGGTGCACCGCGCTTGGTCCGGCTGTACCGCGCCAAACCGGCGGCGTCTTTCCTGAATTGTTCGGCGTCGGTCACGTGGCTTTTTAGAAACCGGCGCAGGTCGCTGACGATCGGGTTCGATTTGAGGCGGTAGTGCACCCACTTCCCTTCCCGGCGATCCTGAACCAAACCGGCGCCCTTCAGGCGGATCATATGCCGGGATACGGTAGACTGCGGCAATCGCAGCACCGCCATGAGATCGCACACGCACAGCTCCCGCACCAGCAGGAGAGCGACGATGCGCAGCCGGGTGGGGTCGCCGAGCCCCTTGAACAGCTCGTGGTGCTTGATCACGGCGCCTCCGCCCCGGCGGTCTTCTCGTCAAAGTACCGTCGTCGGAAATGGAGCGCGAGACCGACCAGCGAGATGAGCACCGGCACCTCGACCAGCGGTCCGATCACCGCGGCAAAGGCGACCCCGGAATTGATGCCGAAGACCGCCACGGCGACTGCGATCGCCAGTTCAAAGTTGTTCGACGCCGCCGTAAATGACAGGGTGGCCGTCTTGGAATAGTCCGCGCCGATCCGGCGGCCCAGCCAAAAGCTGACCAGAAACATGACGACGAAATAGATCAGCAGCGGCACCGCTATGCGCACGACGTCAAGCGGAATCCGGACGATGAGATCCCCCTTCAGGCTGAACATCACCACGATCGTGAACAAAAGGGCGATGAGCGTCACGGGGCTGATCTTGGGTATGAACTTCTGTTCGTACCAGGCTCGCCCTTTGGTCTTGAGGACAAGAAGGCGGGTCAGCATGCCGGCCAGGAAGGGAATGCCGAGGTAAATGAAGACCGATTCCGCGATCTGGCCCATGCGCACGTCGACCAGCGACCCCTTGAGGCCGAACAGCGGCGGCAGAACCGTGATGAAGATCCAGGCGTAGACCGAATAGAACAGCACCTGGAAGATCGAGTTGAATGCGACCAGACCGGCGGCGTATTCGGTGTCGCCTTTGGCCAGTTCGTTCCAGACGATGACCATGGCGATGCACCGGGCGAGGCCGATCATTATGAGGCCGGTCATGTACTCCGGGTAGCCGCGCAGGAGGACCACCGCAAGGAGAAACATGAGCACCGGTCCGATCACCCAGTTCTGCACCAGCGAGAGGCTGAGAACCCGAACGTTGCGAAACACATCGCCCAGCTCCTCATACTTCACCTTGGCCAGCGGCGGGTACATCATCAGTATCAGGCCGAGCGCTATGGGAATGTTGGTCGTGCCAACCTGGAACCGGTTGATGAATCCCTCGACCGAGGGGACCAGATAACCGAGCCCGACCCCGGCCGCCATGCCGAGGAATATCCAGAGCGTGAGATAGCGGTCCAGAAATGAGAGTCGCTTAGGTTCGTGCTTCGCCACGCGCAGTTGCTCCTCACTTTCGAGCCAGGACGGTATCATCCTTGTATCCGCTTATGCGAATATGAGGGTGCCAATCCGCGCCGTCAAGCCGGATAACCCAAGTGGCGCGGACAAATTCAGCGGCCGCCGAGCCAGCTTCGCAATCAGTGGGCGGCCGGATTCCGAAAGACCCGGCCTGGCGGCGCGGAGGGACAACCAGAGATGTTCGGCACACCGTGCCGGCCTGCCCCGAGTCCACGGTGTCGGGGAAGAGCTCTCCGCCTCGTGAGCTGTAGCTTCTCCGTCTGCACGGAATTGCCGGCGTGGAAGCGATAGAGATTCATCTCGGCCGAAACCGGGTTACCCGCGTCATCAGGAGCGTTCCCCTCGACCCGACACTAACGCGCCGACTGTTAATTGCTTACAGGCGTACGCATCATCTGGTCCGGCTCGTTAAAGATCGCGCTCGTCACCGGCCTGATCGGCGTGGGTTCGTTCCGGCCCAACGCAAAGCGATGCGGAAAGCCGTTGCCCGGTCCCTTGTCCGCACCCACCGTGGGATTCGCGGTTAATAGTGCATGAGCCCCGGCCGCTGAGGTTCCGACCCTGTGAGATTCCACGGAATCATACGCGTGGTCGCGGGCGCCACCGGCTGTCAGGGTGCGGGCGTGCGAAGGCGGCCGGCGAGATTCGGCCCGGGTCGGCGACCCCGGTTGCGGGAGGAAATTAGGCCGGGCAAAAACGGCCGGGGGGCGGGAACATATCCGGCGTCGGCCCCGTATTAGTGCTAATAATGCAAGCGGATACGGCCATTTGACCGGATGCAAACGATCGTCTCACACATATTCCTTTTCACATTCCGAGGAGTTGTCATGCGCGCAAGACTGATCGGCGTCGCCGCCTTGTGCCTGTCGCTGTTGGCGGGTGCGGTGACCGATGCCCAGGCCGGACGGCGGGTGCGTACGTTCGGCGCCAAGGAGGCCCCGAAAGCCGACGCGGCCCCCCGGCCGGACGGCGGCAAGGCGGAGAAGCCCTTCGCCGAATTGACCAAGAACAAGGTGGCGGTTGAGGGGCTGTTCACGTTCTACAAGGACACCACCGACGACACCTGGCTCATGGCGATCAAGCCGAGCCAGTTCGGCCCGATCTACCTTCTCGGGCAGACCCGGTCGGCCGCCGAAGGGGCGTTTTTCGACAACGGCTCCATGGGCGAGTCGTTCCCGTTCTATTTCGCCAAGGTCGGCAAGACGGTACAGATGATGGAGAAGAATCTCCGCCTGCAGGCCGACACCGCATCGCCGTCGTATCGCGCGGTCCAGCATGGCATCTCCGACGGGCTGTGGGCCTCGACCACGGTCAAGTCGCTCCCGAACGACTCGGGGACGATTCTGGTGGATCCGGCCGATTTGTTCGTTCAGGACGCCCAGAACCTCAGCTACTTCCTCGGCCAGGCGGCCCAGATGGGCCTCCGGTTCGACCAGAAGAACAGCTATTTTACGCAGGTCAAGTCATTCCCGCAGAATACGGAGATCGACGTCCGGCTCCACTACGGTTCGAACAAGCCGATGAACGGCGAGACGATGCAGAACCCCTACAGCATGTTCCACACGATCCACTACTCGCTCTCGACGCTGCCCGAGACCGACTACGTACCGCGCCTGGCCGATGACCGGGTGGGGTATTTCCAGACGATGTACATGGACTACACACGCATGGACACTTACAGTCCCTACGTCCGCTACATCAATCGCTGGAACCTGAAGAAGAAGAACCCGGAGGCGAGGATATCGGAGCCGGTCGAGCCGATCGTGTTCTGGGTGGAGAACACCTGGCCGGTCGAGTACCGGGACGCGGTGGCCGAGGGGATCGAGTTCTGGAACAAGGCCTACGAGCGGATCGGGTTCCGCAACGCGGTGGTGGCCAAACAGATGCCCGACACGGCGGACTGGGATCCGGCGGACGTGCGTTACAACACGGTGCGCTGGATGGTCATGCCGGGGGCCGGCTACGCGGTCGGCCCAAGCCGCGCCAATCCCTTCACCGGGCAGATTTACGACGCCGACATCCGCGTCTCCGCCGACTTCATCCGCTACATGTTCAACAACATGGAGTACTTCATCAAGCCGGTGTCGTTCGACGGGAGATTCCCGGAATCGCCCGACCCGCTGGAAGAGTGGCGGAAATACAACGACGCGTACGGCTACGGGTGCGACTACGACCGGGAATCGGCCAAAGAGGCGGCCGTCGGCCTGACCTACCTGCTGTCGGGCGCCGGGAGCCTGGCCGAGAAAGATTCGCTCACCCGCGAGTATGTCCATGCCTACCTGGTAGAACTGGTGGCGCATGAGGTGGGGCACACGCTCGGCCTCCGGCACAACTACAAAGGCTCGACCGTCTACTCGCTCGCCCAGCTCGGCGACCGCAGTTTTACGACCGTGCACGGAACCACCGGGAGCATCATGGACTACACACCACCGAATATCGGCGCGGTCGGCCAGCCTCAGGGGGAATTCTACGCCTCCGTCCCCGGTCCCTACGACTACTGGGTAATCGAATACGGCTACGCTGATTTTGGCCCGGTGGCCTCGCCGCTGGAGGAGAAGGACAAGCTCGCGGCGATCGCCGGCCGCGCCGCCGACCCGCTCCTGGCCTACGGGACCGACGAGGACGCGTTCGGCACCAGCACCAAGGGGATCGACCCTCAGTGCCTCACATTCGACCACGGCGACGACAACGTGGCGTTCTGCGAGCACAAACTGGCCCTGACCAAGCAGCTCTGGCATCACACGGTGAAGGAGTTCGAGCGCAGCGGCGAGGGGTACCAGACGGTGCTTCGGGCGTTCCAGACCGGCTGGCGTGCCTACAGCGAGGCGGCCGGGTACATCTGCCGCTATGTCGGCGGCATTCACCACAACCGCTACCACGTCGGCGACACGGCGGGGGTGACGCCGTTCACACCGGTACCGGCGGCCGAACAGCGGCGTGCGATGAAATTCCTTCAGGACAACATCTTCGCCGCCGATGCTTTCACCCTCCCGGCCGACCTGGTGAACAAGCTCCAGCCGGAACGGGAGTCCGACTTCAGCGGGAGCATCTGGACGACCCAGCAGATCGACTATCCGCTCCACGAGATCTGGTTGGGCATGCAGAACGCCGTCCTCAGCCGGCTCTATGACCCGCTTACCCTCGGGCGCCTCCGCAACAACCTCGCCCGCGTGGCCCCGGCGGCCGACCGCTACACGATGTACGACATGTTCAGCGACGTGCGCGGTTCGATCTGGAGCGAGCTGGCGCAGGCCCAGACGATCAACAGCTTCCGGCGGCAGCTCCAGTTGCTGCACCTGCAGCGCCTGATCCAGATCTACCTGAGCGATGCGGCGGCGTTTCCCTCGGATGCGCGGACGCTGGCGGCCAACGACCTCGACCTGATCGGGACGGCTGCGGCCAGGGCGGCGGCGTCCGGCAAGCTCGACGGCATGTCGCTGGCCCACTGCAAAGAAGTGGTCCGCCAGATCGACGCCGCCAAGGGCGCCATGCGCCAATATTCGAAAATGTAGTCGCGGCCCCCGGCCGTGGCATCCTCCGTGCGTTTATGCGGGGCGGGAAAGGCAGCTTTCCCGCCCCTTGTTCAAAGGAGGCTATGGATCGCATGGAAGAAGAACTGCTGGCCTTTCTCAATTCCCACGGCTCCTGCCGCAAATTTACGGGCCGGGAGATTTCGGAGGAGCAGGAGCGGTTGATTGCCGCCACGGCGCAGCGTTCGCCGACGTCGTCGAACCTGCAGGCCTACTCGATTGTCGCTGTGCGCGACCGGGGCAGGAAAGCGCGGCTGGCGGAACTGGCGGGCAACCAGGCGCACGTCGCGGCCTGCCCCCTCTTCCTCGTTTTCTGCGCCGATCTCCACCGCCTGAGCCGTCTGAACGAGGCGCGCGGGTATCCGTTTCACGGGGGCGACCTGGAGCTGCTCCTGGTGGCCACGGGGGACGCCGCGCTGGCGGCGGGGCGGGCGCTCCTGGCGGCGCAGGCGATGGGATTCGGCGGCGTGATGGTGGGCGGCGTCCGCAACCACCCGGCCGACGTCTGCGATCTGCTCGGCCTGCCCCGCCTGGTCTACCCGGTCATGGGCATGTCGCTGGGGGAACCGGCCGAGCCGCCGAAAGTCAAACCCCGGCTCCCGTTGGCGGCCGTGCTGTTTCGGGAGGAGTATTCGGACCGGGACTTCGACCTCGCCGTGGCGGAGTACGACGACACGCTCGACCGCCTCGGCTACCTGCGGGCGCGACCGGTCGAACCGGAGCGCTACCCGGGATTCTCCGGCCGCTACACCTGGTCGGAACACACTGCCCGGCGGCTGGCGAGCGAGGATCCGCAGGTGCGGCGGCCGCACCTGGAGGCTTTCCTGCGGGAACGGGGACTGCTGCGCTCGTAGAGCGGTCGGTCGGCGGGCTGTCGGCGGACGGCCGCTGCGGCTCCCGGCCGGATGTCACGGCCGCGGACGGCGGCGGTCGCGGATGCCGTGGTTGTTGTTTTCCTCGGCGTAGAAGTACTTGATGTACTCCCAGGCGTCGCGGGCGGTGTCGGCAAACACGAAGAGGTTGAGATCATCCTGGTCGATGACCCCCTGGTCAACGAGGTAGTCGAAATTGATCAGGCCCCGCCAGTAGTCCTCACCGAACAGGATGATCGGCAGCGGTTTCATCACACCCGTCTGGACCAGCGTGAGGGCTTCGAAGAGCTCGTCGAGCGTGCCGTAGCCGCCGGGAAAGGCGACGAGGGCGCGGGCGCGGAGCATGAAGTGCATCTTGCGGACCGCGAAATAGTGGAACTGCATGCACAGCTCCGGCGTGATATACGGATTGGGCTCCTGCTCGGTGGCCAGGGTGATGTTGAGGCCGATGCTCTTGGCCTCGACATCGTGCGCGCCCCGGTTGGCCGCCTCCATGATCCCGGGGCCGCCGCCGGTGACGATGACGTAGGGATTCTCGGTATTCCCCTGGCTCTCCTCCGAGACGATGCGGCCGAATTCGCGGGCCGCTTCATAGTAGTGCGACTTGGCCTCGACCGAACGGGCGATGCGCAGGCGGCGGCGGAGTTGAGGGTCGTGCGGCGCGCGCCGGACCAGCCGTTCCAGCCGGACCACCGCCCGCCGGGCCTCCGCCGGATCGTGAATGCGCGTGCTCCCGAAGACGACGATGGTGGAGACGATGTTGTTCTGTCGCAGGAGCAGCTCCGGCTTGAGCAGTTCGAGTTCGAGCCGGATGGGGCGGCAGTCCTCGGTGCTCAGGAAATCGAGATCCTTGTATGCGAGGCGGTACGCAGGCGTCCGTTTCAGACGTCGGGTCATCTCGGTCTTGGTGAGACGCGGCCGCGGGGCCTTGTCGTGGGCATGCGGCTTTCTGGCCATGGTCGATCCTCTCCTGCCGTTACAGTTCAACGCTTTCGTGGAGCCTGGGGATGCGGCACTCCCAACCCCGTTCGTCTCTCAGGTGCCCGGCCATCGCCGCCAACTGCGACTCCTCGCCGTGGGTGCAAAAGACAGTCCGCGGCCGGCGGCTGACCGGCTCCAGCCAGTGCAGCATCTCGTGGTAGTCGGCGTGCGCGGAGAGGCTGTGCAGTTTGACCACCTTCGCCCGCACCTCCACCGGCTGCTTGTGAATATACACGCTGGCCGCGCCCTCCTCAAGCCGCCGCCCCAGCGTCCCCTCGGCCATGTAGCCGACGAGGGCGACGATGTTCTTGGGATCGGGGAGGCGCTGGATGAGGTGGTGGAGAATGCGCCCGCCGGTGAGCATGCCGCTGGCGGAGAGGATGATGGCCGGGCCGCGCAGCTTGTTCAACTCCTTGGAATCGGCTCGCTCGCGGTGGAGAAAAACGCGGGGGCCGTGGAGCACGCAGTCCTCCCCCGCCAGGCGCCGGAGGTCGATCGCGTGGTAGTCGGCGTACTTGACGTAGAGCTCGGTGGCGGTGACGGCCATGGGGGAGTCGATGTGGATGTCGATCGGCGGCACGCGGCCGTGGGTGATGAGGTCGTTCACCAGGTAGACGATCTGCTGGGTGCGGCCGATGGCGAAGGCGGGGACGAGCAGGATGGAGCGCCGCTCCACCACCTCGTTGATCAGGTTGGCGAACTCGAAATAGGGATCCTCGGGTTCGTGAATCCGCCCGCCGTAAGTCGATTCGCAGACGAGGTAGTCGGTCACGGGCGGCTCGCCCGGATTGCGAGTGAGCGGGTTGCCGTACCGCCCAACGTCGCCGGAAAACAGGATGGACACCGCGCGTCCGCCGTCGTCGGCCGCCACCTCGACACAGGCCGCGCCGAGGATGTGCCCGACAATGTGGTAGCGGAAGCGGATACCCTCGGCCGCCACCACCCACTTCCCGAACCGCTCGTCCACATACTGTTCGTCGATCCGCGCCACGTCGTCTTCGTCGAACAGCGGCAGGGCCTTCTCGTAACGCGTCAGTTTCTTCTTATTGCGGTAAGCCGCGTCTTCCTCCTGGAGGTAGGCGGCGTCCTTGAGCGCAAGGCGGGCCAGTTCGACGGTGGGCGGCGTGGCGAAGATCGCCTTGTGGAATCCCATGCGCCCGAGCCGCGGGAGGTAGCCGATGTGGTCGATGTGGGCGTGGGTGACGATGACCGCCTCGAGGGCTTTGGGGTCGAAGGGGGGCATCTCCCAGTTCTTCAGCCGCAGGTCGCGCGGGCCCTGAAACATGCCGCAGTCGATGAGCACCTGGGCGTCGTTGACAGTCACCAGATACTTGGAACCGGTCACGGTGCCGGCGGCGCCGTGAAAGGAGAGCGTGATCAAGACAATGCCTGCCTTCCCTCGGTGGTGTCCGCTACAGTTTTCCGGCCTTCTGCTTGGGCGCGGCGAAGAAGTCTTCCGGGCGGGCGTCGGGGGGAATGCCGAGCGAGATGCCCAACGAGCGGGCGGCCCGGACCCAGGGGTGGTCGGGGGTTACGACGCGCAGGCGTCCGGCGACGTCGACAATCGGCACGGCGCCGATGTCGCCGCTGCGCATGGCGACCATCCGCCCGGTCTCGCCGCGGGCGATGAGGTGGACCGCCTCCGAGCCGAAGCGGGTGGCGAGCAGCCGGTCGCGCGGCGTCGGCGACCCGCCCCGGAGCAGGTGGCCGAGGATGGTCACGCGGCACTCGATGTTGGTGAGCCCCTCGATCTGGGCGGCGACCTGGCGCGAGATCCCGCCCAGACGGATCTTGTCAGGCGAGGTCTCGATGCGCCGCTCGACCACCAGGTCCCCGCCGTGAGGCTTCGCCCCCTCCCCCACCACCACGATCGAGAACCGCTTGCCGGCCGCGTTCCGGGCCTTGATGGCGCCGCAGACGCTGTCGATATCGTAGGGGAATTCAGGCAGGAGAATGATGTCGCCTCCGCCGGCGATGCCGGAGCCGAGGGCCAGCCACCCCGCGTACCGCCCCATCACCTCGATGATCATCACCCGGTGGTGGGATTGGGCGGTCGTGTGGATCCGGTCGACCGCTTCGGTTGCAGTGGCCATGGCGGAATCGAAGCCGAAGGTGACGTCGGTGCCCCAGAGGTCGTTGTCGATGGTCTTGGGGACGCCCACGACGGGAAGGCCCTTCTCCATCATGCGGGCGGAAGCGGCCATGGTGCCGTCGCCGCCGATCGCCACCAGGGTGTCGAGCCCCAGTTTCTCAAAATTCCGGATCGCCTGGCTCGACCGGTCCAGGTAGATGAACCCCTCGTCCTGGAGGACCGGGTAGTGGAAGGGGTCGGCCTGGTTGGAGGTTCCGAGGATGGTGCCGCCGAGGGTTAGGATCCCGGAGACGTCGCTGCCGGCCAGCTCCCGGTACCGGTTGTCGATGAGTCCCTCGTAGCCGTCGAGGAACCCGATCACGTTCCAGTCATACTCGTTATCGGCGGTCTTGACGATCGCCCGAATGACCGCGTTGAGGCCGGGGCAGTCGCCCCCGCCGGTTAGCACACCGATTCGTTTCACCGATTTTGCCATGCTGTAAACAAGGCCGGGAGGGGGTTAAAAACAACCTAAATATTTGTCGGCCCGGCCGGCCGAGAGCTTGAGGGACCGGCCGGGGATTGTCGCGGCGGGGAGTGAACCAAACCGCCCGACGAGCCGATCACATGAGGAGGACCGACAACCCGGCCAGAGGACCCCGCGCGGTCCGGGAGCCGGGAAGTTTATGGTTGCATTCGCCGCTGCCGAACAATTATCTAGCCCCGGGACCGTCCGACCCGCGGAAGCGTAGGAGAGCGATGCGAGTACGTCAATTCTTTGTCCTCCCGAAGTTGCCGGAGCGCCTCCTGCCCCTGCAGGAATTGGCGCAGAATCTGTGGTACGCCTGGAGCTGGGACCTGGTGAAGCTGTTCATCCGGCTGGACGCCGAGATGTGGGAGCAGTGCTACCAGAACCCGGTGGAGATGCTGTCGCGTCTGCCCCAGGACGCCCTCCAGCGCGCCGCCGATGACGACGCTTTCGTCGCCGCCCTCCACCGCGTGTACGACAAGTACCAGGACTACCTGAAGGCCAAAAAGTGGTTCCACTACAAGTACGGCCAGTACGAGGGGGAGCGCATCGCCTACTTCTCCCTCGAGTACGGCCTGGATACGAGTCTGCCCGTGTACTCCGGCGGCCTCGGGGTGCTCTCGGGGGACACGCTGAAATCGGCCTCCGACATCGGCCTCCCCATGACCGCGGTGGCGCTCCTCTACCGCTACGGCTACTTCCGCCAGTTCCTGTCGTCCGACGGCTGGCAGCAGGAGCGCTACGAGGAGAACGACTGGTACCACATGCCGGTGGAGCTGGTCAAGGACGCCAACGGCCAGCCGCTCCGGATCACCGTGCAGATGGCCGGCGCCCCGGTGCACGTCCAGGTCTGGAAGACAACCGTCGGCCTCATCCCGATGTACGCGCTCGACACCAATATCCCGGAGAATTCGACCAAGAACCGGGAGATCACATCGGTCCTCTACGGGGGCGACAAGGACATGCGCATCCGCCAGGAAATCCTTCTGGGAATCGGCGGGGTCCGGGCCCTGCGGGCGCTGGGGATCGAGCCCGCCATCTTCCACATGAACGAGGGGCACTCCTGGTTTCTCGCCCTCGAACGGCTGCGGATTCTCATGCAGGAGCAGGGGCTAAGCTACAACGAGGCGCTCCAGTATGTGTGGGCGACGACGGTGTTCACGACCCATACCCCGGTGCCGGCCGGCAACGAGCAGTTCGACCCCGTCCTCGTGCACCGCTACCTCGGCGACTTCCTGGCTTCGCTCGGCGTGCCGTGGAAGGATTTTCTCACCCTCGGCCGGGTGATGCCGGAGGATGAATCGGAACCGTTCGGCATGACGGTGGCCGCGCTCAAGACGTCCGCCTTCGCCAACGGCGTGTCGAAACTGCACGGCCGGGTGTCGCGCGAGATGTGGCACAACATTTGGCCCGGCCTGCCGATTGAGGAAGTTCCGATCAAGGCGATCACCAACGGCGTGCACACGCAGTCGTGGATTTCCCACGACATGGACGAGCTCTACGAATCGTACCTCGGCCCCCGCTACCGCGAGCGGCCGGGGGCGCCGGAGGTGTGGAAGCGGGTGCAGAAGATTCCCGACATGGAGCTCTGGCGCACCCACAACCGGCGGCGCGAGCGACTCATCTTTTTCGCCCGCAAGCGCCTCAAACAGCAGCTGCAGCGCCGGGGCGCCTCGCAGCTGTATATCCAGCGCGCCGAGCAGTTGCTCGATCCCCAGGCCCTCACCATCTGCTTTGCCCGGCGGTTTTCGACCTACAAGCGCGGCAGCCTCATCTTCGCCGACCTCGCCCGCCTGGAACGCCTGGTCAACGATGAAAAGCGCCCGGTGCAGCTGATCTTTTCCGGGAAGGCGCACCCGCTGGACAACCCCGGCAAGGAAATCATCAAGTACATCGTCGGCGTCATCAGCGAGGAGCGCTTCCGCAACCGCATCATTTTCCTCGAGGACTACGACATCAACGTCGCCCGCTACATGGTGCAGGGAGCGGACGTCTGGCTGAACAACCCGCGCCGGCCGCAGGAAGCCTCGGGCACTTCGGGCATGAAGGCCGCCCTCAACGGGGCGCTCCACGTGTCGGTGCTCGACGGCTGGTGGGCCGAGGGGTACAGCGACGAGCGCGGCTTCAAAATCGGCAACGGCGAGGAGTACGAAAACGTCGAGATTCAGGACCGCCTCGAAGCCGAAATGCTCTACGACGTGCTCGAGCGCGAGGTGGTGCCGCTCTTCCACAACCGGAACGGCGTCGGCCTGCCGGAGAAGTGGATCCAGAAGATGAAGGCGGCCGTGCAGATGGCCGGCGAGGAGTTCGCGGCCCAGGGGATGCTGCGCAATTACACCGACGAATTCTACGTCCGCGCCATCCACTCTGCCCGCCAGCTCCGCGACAACAACTTCGCGAAGACCCGGAGCCTGACCGCCTGGCTCGACCGGATGCGGGCCGGCTGGGGAACGCTGGCGATCAACGACGTCCGCATTCCCGACGTCGGCGCCACCGTCTACGTGGGCCAGAAACTCCCGATCGAAGCCGACGTTTTCCTGGGGGCGATCACGCCCGACGACGTGTCTGTCGAACTGGTCGCCGGGCGGCTGAACTCTCAGGAGCAGCTCGTGAACTACCGCTCGGTGCCGGCCAAGCTGGTCAAGCCGGTCGACGGCGGCGGCACGTACACGTTCGCCGCTGAGGTCGAGTGCACGGAGTCGGGCCGGTTCGGGATCAAGGCGCGGATCATCCCCCGCAACGACGCACTCCCCCACGTCTTCAAACCCCGCCTCATCAGTTGGTGGTAGGGTGCCGAGTGCGGCGGCAGATGGCGGCGGCAGGCTTTCGGCCTGCCGCCTTTCTTTTGTCCGGCGCCCGCCCCGTCCGCGGCTCGCCGGGACGCCCCCCCCGCCGCCGCCAGCCTGCCGCTTGACAGCTTCTCCCCCGTTCCCTACATTAGTCTGACTTTTGCCGGAATGCGACATAACTATATGGAGGTACTGATGAGACGCATGATCCTGCGAGCGGGCACGGCGATCGCCTGCCTCGCCCTCGTCTCCGCGCCGTTGGTCTTCGCCTTCGATTTTCAGAAGATCGAGAAGACGGTGTCGGAACACACCCTCGCCAACGGCCTGAAAATCATCGTCATGGAGCGTCACGAGGCGCCGGTCGCGTCCTTCGTCACGTACGTCGATGTCGGCGGCGTGGACGACCCGAAGGAGTACACCGGACTGGCGCACATGTTCGAGCACATGGCCTTCAAAGGCACGCGCCAGGTCGGCACCCAGGACATCGACACGGAACTGCAGTTGATGAAGGTGGAGGATTCGATTTTCTACGAGCTCCGCGCCGAGCGGAAAAAGGGCGCGCAGGCGGATTCGACCCGCCTGGCGGCTCTCCAGAAGGCCTTTGACGAGGCCATCGAGGCGGCCAACCGGGTCGTCGTGCCCAACGAATTCGACAACATCCTCGAGCGCCACGGGGCGGTCAACCTCAATGCCGGGACCGGCATGGACCAGACCAGCTACATCATGAGCCTGCCCTCGAACAAGCTCGAGCTGTGGATGGCGATGGAGTCGGCCCGGTTCAACCAGCCCGTGCTCCGCGAGATGTACCGCGAACGCGAGGTGATCGCCGAGGAACGCCGCCAGACGCTCGAGAACAACCCGATCGGCCGGGCGATCGACGTCCTGAAATCGACCGCTTTCACGGCCCACCCCTACGGCATCTCGATCGTGGGACACATGTCGGACATCAAGAACTACACGCGTGACGCGGCCAAGGCCTTCTTTGAGAAGTACTACGTCCCGTCCAACATGATCATCGCCATTTGCGGCGACGTGTACCCGGACGAGGTCTTCCGGCTGGCCGAGCAGTACTGGGGCGGCATGCCGGCCAAGCCGAATCCGGAGCCGGTCGCCACGGTGGAACCCGAGCAGCAGGGCGAGCGGCGGGTGATCCTTGAGGATCCGGCTCAGCCGTTCTTCGCCGCGGCATGGCACGTGCCGGAGTACACCCACCCCGATTGGCCGGCGGTGCAGGCGCTCATGGACTACCTCGGCCAGGGCCGCACGTCGCTCCTGTACACGAACCTTGTGAAGGAGAAGAAGATCGCCGCCGAGGTGTTTGCCTTTGCCGGCTATCCCGCCTCGAAATACCCGACGCTGGCCCTGGTCGGCGTCATCCCGGCCGCCGACCACTCCAACGAGGAGTGCGAGAGCGAGGTGTACGTGGAGGTCGAGCGGCTGCAGAACGAGCTGCTCCCCGCGGAGGACGTGGCCGAGATCAAGGCCCGCGCCAAAGCCGACTTCATCAACGGCCTGACCTCGAACCTCGGCATGGCCTCGCAGCTGGCCTCCGCCCAGAATGACTGGGGCGACTGGCGCGCCCTGTTCAAGGAGCTCGGCCGGATCAACGGCGTTACCCCCGAGGACATCCAGCGCGTGGCCAAGAAGTACTTCACCAAGAACAACCGGACCGTCGTCTGCCTGAACACGGTTCAGAGTTAGGGGAGCAGTGTGTCATGAAGAAATGGACGACCCTCCTGTGCCTGTGGTGGCTGGCGGCGCTCGCGTTGCCGGCGGCCGCCCAGGACGTCGAGAGCATCACCTTCCCGCCGCTCAATCCGCTGGAGATTCCGAAAGTCGAGAAGATCCAGCTCGACAACGGCCTGCGGCTCTACCTGCTGACGGACAAGTCGCTGCCGCTGTTCAACGTCAACGTACGCCTCGCCGCCGGCTCCTACCTCGAGCCAGGCGATCAGGCCGGACTGGCCGAAATCACCGGCACCGTCATGCGGACGGGCGGCACGCGCACCTGGACCGGCGATCAGATTGACGAGCTGCTCGAGGGAATCGGCGGCATGGTCGAGACCAATTTCGGGGACGTCGAGGGCGGCGCGTTCGTCAACGTGCTGAGCGACTACGCCGACACCGGCCTCCTTGTGCTGGCCGAAGTTCTCCGCTACCCCCGGTTCGACCAGGACAAGATCGACCTGGCCATGGTGCAGGCGCGAACCAACATCGCGCGCCGCAACGACGAGGTTTCCGAGATCGCGCTCCGCGAGTTCCGCAAGCTGATCTACGGGGCCGAGTCGCCCTACGCCCGCACTATGGAGTACGCCACGCTCGACAAGGTCACGCGCGACGACCTGGTCGCTTTCCACGACCGCTATGTGCGTCCCGAGAACATCCAGATGGCGATCTACGGCGACTTCGACAAGAACAAGGTCCTCGCCCGGGTCAAGAAGCTGTTCGGCGATTGGAAGAAAGGGACCGCGGCAGTGCCGCCGCCCCCGGTGGTCGACTACCAGTGGCGCAAACAGGTGTACTACGCCGAAAAGAAAGGCGCCAAGCAGTCGTACATCCGCATGGGACATCTCGGCGGCATGCTGAAAGACCCCGACTATGCCGACAAGATCGTGATGAATTCGATCCTCGGGCTGGGATTCGGAAGCCGGCTCACCGATGAAGTCCGGACCCGCCTGGGTCTGGCCTACTCGGCCGGCGGGCGCTACGTGTCGAACGCCGCCTATCCCGGGTACTTCTTCGCGCTGGCCTCGACCGATCCGGGGAACACCGTCAAAGCCTGCCGGGCCATGATCGAGCAGATCCGCTCGATGCAGACGGTGCCGCCGACCGACATGGAAATGAAGAAGGGCAAGGACGGATACCTGAACTCGTTCGTGTTCAACTTCGATTCCCGCCGCGAGGTGATCGGCCGGATCATGAGCTACGACTTCTACGGCCTGCCCGAGGACTTCCTCCAGCGCGAGAAAACCCGCGTGGAGCAGACCACCAAGGACGATGTCGTGGCGGCCGCGAAACGCAGTCTCCACCCGGACTCCATGGTCATCCTGGTCGTCGGCGACAAGGAGAAGTTCGACCTGCCGCTCGATTCGCTCGGCTGGGGTCCGATCGAGGCGGTCGACATATCGATTCCGGCGCCGCAGCAGGCCGACCAGGAGGAACTGGTCGTCAACGATGCGAACATCGCCAAGGGGATGGAGATCCTGGGCAAGGCCATTGCGGCCCACGGCGGGACGGAGGCCTTCGCCGGCGTCACCAGTGTCGTCAGCACCCGCTCCATCAAGCTCGTGATGGGCGGCCAGGAGCTCCCCGCGACAGTCAACAGCTGGGAAGTCATCCCCGACAAGGAGAAATCCGAAATCAGCATCATGGGTCAGAAGATCATCAGCCTTCGGGTCGGCCAGCAGGGCTGGAGGACCGATCAAACCGGCCAGATGGTGCCCCTGTCGGCGGATGAAGTGGCCGAAGGCGAGAAAGAGCGCCTCCGCGAGACTATCCGCGTCTTCCAGGCCTATGGCAATCCGTACTACAAGGCGGTCTACAACGGCCGAGGAGAGCTCGGCGGAACCCCGGTCGAATGGGTCGCCATCCTCGACGCCTCCGGCGAGCAGCTCGCCCGCTTCGGCTTTGACGCCGGCAGTCATACACTGGCCGCCAAGATGTACTTCGATCAGACCATGATGGGCGAGGGTATGGTCACCGAGAAGTACTCCAACCTGCAGCCGAAAGGCAAGATCACTCTTCCGACGGTTACGGTGACCGAACTGAACGGCCAGAAGATCATGGAAGAGAATATCAGCGTGTTCGACGTCAACACCGCGATAGCGGCCGAGGTCTTCGCGCCGCCGCAGTGAGCGGTTGGCTTTCGAGCATTGGTCAGATCGCGCCGGCCGGGCCCTCCCGGCCGGCTTTCTGTTGCCCGATTGGCGTTGACAATTTCCTGATTTGCCCTATCTTGCGGATGCCGATACTACTACCAACGGCCGGTCCGCCATGCACCCGTGGCCGAGGAGATCCGACTGGAGAACCAGCGCTAATTCGTTGCGAAACAGGCAAGTTGAACGAGGATTGACCCTATGGCGTACGCGCATCGAATTAGCCTGGCCTTCCTAGTGCTGGGAGTCCTGATGGCCCCGCTATCAACGGCGGCCGATTCTCCGCGAATCGTATTTGATGTCCAGGACACCACCGCCTCGCCGGGCGAGTCGGCGGCCTGGTTGGATTTATACTTGAGCAATTATGTCGATACCATTGCGGGCCTTGAATTTCGCCTATCGGTAGACCGCCCGGACCTTGTCTGGTTCGATCTGAGTGGACCGGATTTCGACACCGCCGGCGCCCTTCTGTCCGGATTTGAGCTGGTCCTGGCCCGGGACAGCGCAGACCACAGCATTTACCGGCTGATCGCGCTAGCCAACCTGCCGTTCAGCGGACCGGAGACGCCCGGGATCCCCGCCCAGAACGGGGCCGTTCTGGCCCGCCTGCCCTTCAGCACGGCTGCCCAACCGGACACCACCGGCGGCCTGACCTGCAACATCACGGTCACCGGTCCCTACACCTTCTCCGATCCCCGCGGCAACAGCATTGGCATGGTGGTGGTCGACACCGTCCCCGACACGCTCTTCTACCGCTGCACCGCCTGGGACGGAGATATCTGCCTCGGGTGGGTTCAGATCGACCCGGACACGGCCGACTGGGATTCGATCTATGTCTACGATATTTACGTCCACGAGATGGATACGACGCTGGTCGTGATGGGGCCCGGGTCGATCAAGCTGGTCTTGCCGGAACCCCTGATGTGCGATTTCAACGGCGACGGCGCCTACGGCATCGGCGACCTCACCTGTTTGACCAACCTGCTCTTCCGGGGCGGCAGTTGCCCCTCGGTCCGGTGCGACTGCGACGGGTCGGGCAATGATCCGGCGCAGCCGACAATCGGCGACCTCACCTGCATGGTGGCGTTTCTGTTTCGCGGGGGCCCGCCGCCGGCCGACTGAGACGGGCCGTCGCGAGGGAACCGGGCAACGGAATACTTGTTGCAGAATTCGAGATGGCTATTATCTTTGGTGTGACCGCCAGGACGATCTGCTCACAGAGAAACTTCATTACTGCCGAGGTAACCATATCGTGAACAAGCGTATTGCCCTTGTGGCAGCGTGCTGCCTCAGTCTCGTTTTGTGGTGGAGCGGTGCGGCCAGCGGCGCCGCCGATGCCTCGCTCAAGCGCCCGGTTCCGGTCAAAAGCGCGCTCAAATCTCTTCGCGCCGGCGATGGCGCCGGCCGGGTGGTGTTCAAACTTGCGGAGGCGCCCGATCGGCCCGCGGTCGCGGGCGGACGCTTCGTTCAGTCCGGGGCGCAGTGGGACCGGCTGAACGCAATCGTGGCCGGCCCGGCGAAAGCGGCCCGCGAGCTGGCGCCGCATATTCCGCTGGACCCGGCCGTGCTCGACCGGATGCGGCAGGAGGCCTCGGCCCGCGTCGGCTGGGCGATGCCCGACCTCACCCGGTACTACGAACTGCGGTTCCCCGCCTCGGCCACGGCGGCCGAGAAACTGGCGGCGGTCAACGACCTCAACGCCCTTGACCTCGTGGAAATCGCCTTCTTTCAGCCCGACCCCGAACCGGCCTCCGGGAGATCCCTCTCCCCGGCCATGCTGTCGATCGCCGAAGTGCAGGCGACCCCGAACTGGGAGAACAACCAGTACTACCTGAAAGCCGCCCCGATCGGCGTGAACGCGTACTACGCCTGGAACTACCCCGGCGGCAAGGGGGAAACGGTCAGAGTGATTGACATCGAGGGGAACTGGATCGAGACGCACGAGGATCTCCACGGCGGCACGGACAATTTCCACATCGCCGGCACCCGGATCAACGACGCCGGCTGGTGGAATCACGGCACGGCGGTGCTCGGCGAGATTGCCGCCGACTCCAATTCCTTCGGCATGACCGGCATCGCGTTCAACGTCGATCTCGGGACCGTCTCGATCGGCTCGATGTCGACGGCGGCGGCGATTACGACGGCGGTGGCAAATTCCGAAGCCGGCGACGTCTTCCTCATCGAATTGCACGCGCCCGGTCCGCACTACGATTTCGAACCCCGCGATGACCAGGCGGGGTATGTCCCCATGGAGTACTGGCAGGACGTCTTCGATGCCATCCTCCAGGCCTCGGCCCTCGGCCGGATCGTCGTCGAAGCCGGCGGCAACGGCAACGAAAACCTGGACGACGTCGGCATCTACGGCCAGACGTTCGACCCCGCCTACCGCTTCTCGGGTGCGATCATGGTCGGCGCCACCAGCGCCGGCCACGTGCCCGCGTCGTTCACGAACTACGGCCAGCGGGTCGACGTGCATGCGTTCGGCACCTGGGATGTGTACACCCTCGGCTACGGGTCGCTCTACGGCACCGGCATCAATGATTCGTACACCGGTTCCTTCTCCGGGACATCGTCGGCCTCGCCGATCATCACCGGGTCGGCGGCCGTGCTCCAGGGGATCAACAAGGCGACCCACGGCACCACATTATACCACAACGAAATCCGCAGCCTGATGCAAACGTACGGCACACCCCAGGCGGCCCACTACAAACATGTCGGCCCGCTCCCCGACCTCCAGGGCGCGACCGACCAGGTGATCGGGGTCTCGTTTAGCGCCGATACGACGATCGGTTGGGCGCCGTTCGACGTGGCGTTCACCGGCAGTTCCGGACTTGAAGTGACCAGTTGGACTTGGGATTTCGGCGACGGTGATTCGGCGTTCGTTCAGGACCCGGTCCACACCTACGAGGCCGGGGGGCAGTACACGGTTCGCCTGGAAATCATGGCGGACGGGCAGCCGCGGGTCGCCCAGCGGGTCGACTACGTGGCGGTTCTGGCTGACACGATGGTCGCCCCGGCCGCCCAAGGCGGGCGCGGGGACACGGTCATCGTGCCGATCTACGCCCGCAACAACGTCCCCTTGACCCGCATTGACATTCCCGTCGAGTACCCCGGCGACATCCTGATTTCGAGTGCGACTTTCAACACGGTCGGCTGTCGGACCTCATATTTCCAGGTTCAGGACCTGTGGTACAGCTTTCCGGGGGGCCGGCGCATGGCGGTGCGGCTCCAGAGCTCGGTGACCGGGACCGCCCCGCCGCTCGAACCCGGGGCCGGACCGATTGTGAACCTGGTCTTCGTCATCTCACCGGAAGCCGAATTCCCGCAGTCAGCCGACGTGAAGCTGACCGGCTACGGTACTTATCTGCCGGCATTCAGCGGGCCGCTGGCCACGTATACGCCGGTTCTGCAGGCGGGAACGCTCGACCTATGCCCGCCGCGAGGGGATCTGGACGGGAGCCCGGGAATCAGCGTGGCCGACATCACCTACCTGGTGGGGTACCTCTTCCGGTCCGGTCCGCCGCCGGCGCATCTGGAGACGGCGGACGTCAACTGCGACGGATCGGTCAAGGTGTCGGATCTGACCTACCTGATCAACTACCTGTTCCGCAGCGGGCCCGACCCGTGCGCTTGCTGACCCGGACAGAAGGCAGATTCCTGAAGCGGCGCTCATTCGGGCGCCGCTTTCCTTTAGTAATAGGACGAAAAGGGTCTTGCCAACGCACGCTCCATGCCGTAGTTTTGCCCATGATGGTGACGGCGGGCCGCTCCGTGCGGCGGCGCCGGTTTCAACCGGTGGCATTCAAAAGACATGCCGAACCCTTTCGGGGAAGCAGTGGCGGAAATATGCGGAAAGCGGTGACGGTATCTGCACTTGCGTGTCTGCTCGGTGCCGGACTTGCGGCCGACGCCTGGGGACGCGCGGAGTTCATCGGATCGGAGGAGCGGCGCGGTCGGTCGCAGGCGGCGCAACAGCCCGAGGTGCCGCTCTGCGTGGCGTCGCACCGGGTCAATGAAATCGTGCTGGCCATCAACAACAACGGTACTTTCGGCACCGGCTTCACGCTCGGCTCCACCGGCGACTGCTTCAGCGGCGGACAGGTGTATTCCTGCGAGTACCCGAAAGGCTCGAACACCCAGTATCTCTTCTCGGCCGCCTTCTGGGTAGGGGCGGTGCTGGGGCGGGACACGGTCGTCTCGCTGGGCGCCGACGGGTGGTCGTCGACACGCGAAATGTTCCCCTTCCGCCGACCCCTGCTCCGCCGCTCCATTGTGGATCCCGAAGACAGCGAATACGAGGGCGCGGTTTCGGAAGAGGACTTCGTCGCCACTTACACCGACACGTTTACGGCCGGCATCCCGCCCGACCTGTACGGCCAGCCGCACATCCCCATCAAGATCGCGGTGACCGAGAACTCCTACGGGTGGTCCTACTCCTACGCCGAGGATTTCATCCTTTTCGACTATCAGATCACAAGCATGAATTCGCAGATGCTCAACGACGTGTACCTGGGGATCTACGTCGATGCCGACGTGTACCACCCGACCACCACCAACGGGTACAGCGACGACCTCACCGGGTATTTGGAGAAGTACTCGCAGGTCATCGGCCCCTGCTCGTACGCGGACACCATCAATATCGCCTGGCTGGCGGACAACGACGGGGATTTGGATTTCCCGCGCCCGGTTCCCCACGTGACCGGGATGCGCATCGTGCGGACGCCCGCCGACACGCTGGAGATTTCCTTCAACTGGTGGTTCTCGGCCAGCGGCGAACTCGACTTCGGGCCGCGCGAGCGCCCCTATACCGGAAAGTGGAAAGAGCCGTTCCGGGATTTCGGCACGGGCGGCACCGGGACGCCGGAGGGGGACCGCAACAAGTACTACATCATGAGCAACCAGGAGCTCGACTACGACCAGGCGCGGGTGGCGTCGATCGGCCCCACCGATCCCCTGTGGGTCTATCCGAAACAGGAGCTGGTGGCGGAGTGGGCCGACGGCGCCGACACGCGCTATCTGCTCTCGTTCGGGCCCTTCAACATCCGCCCGGGGCAGACCCTCCCGCTCTCGTTCGCTTACGTAGGCGGCAAGAATTTCCACACCTACCGCCAGAACCTGAGCAACCTGCCCTACAACTTTGACGCTTTCTACGACAGCCTGCACTTCGAGGATTTCGCCGAAAACGCCCGCTGGGCGGGGTGGATCTACGACAACCCGGGCGTCGACACCGACAGCAACGGCTTCGCCGGCCGGGCCCACTGTCAGACGCGGCTGTCGGACGGCACGGCCATCTGCCTTTACAACTGCGAGGACACGACCGGCGCGGACGCGGCCGGCGCGGAATGGGACATCCACTGGTACACGGGGGACGGAGTGCCGGACTTCCGGGGCGCGGCCCCGCCGCCGGCTCCCAAGTTCCAGCTCATACCTTCGTTCGGGAAGGTTCGCGTCCGCTTCAACGGCACCTACTCCGAGACGACCGAAGATCCGTTCGTGGGCCTGGTGGATTTCGAGGGTTACCGCATCTACATCGGACGGGACGACCGCAAGACCAGTTTCAGCGTCGTGTGCGGGTACGATCGGGAGAACTACAACAGCTTCCACTGGCTGCCCGACCGCCGCACCTGGGAGATTTCGCCGGTTCCGCTCACGCGCGAGGAACTCGCCTGCCGGTTCGGCGACTCGTGCCGCGACGCCAACTTCGACCCCCTCGCCTACAGCATGGTGGAGCCGCTGCGGACACCCGCCGGCGAGCTGTACTATTTCACACCGCAGGATTTCAACCGCTCGGTGCTGGGAATCCCCGGCGCCATTCGCCGCGCCTATCCCGACCAGCCCAAGCCGGCGACTGACGACCCGCGCCAGGCGGACCCCGACGAATTGGCCCCCGATGGTCTTTTCAAGTACTACGAATACGAGTACGACATCGAGGGGCTCCTCCCCTCGGTGCCGTACTGGATCAATGTCACCGCGCTCGATTACGGATCTCCCCGGTCCGGCCTGCCGTCGCTCGAATCGGCCGTCACCCAGGGAGCCCAGTACGTGATCCCGCTGTCCGATCCTGAGAAGGCGCGCTCGGAGGAGCTCCCGATCATCGTCTATCCCAACCCGTACCGCATCGACGCCGAGTATCGCTCGCTCGGATTCGAGGGCCGGGGGCAGGATGACCGGCCGGACCACCGCGTGCGGTGCGTGCGTTTTGCAAATCTGCCGCCCCGCTGCACGATCCGGATATTCTCTCTCGACGGAGACCTGATCCGGACGCTCGAGCACGACATGCCGCCGTCGGACCCCAATGCCCCCTACGAGGAGTGGGACCTGATCACGCGCAACACCCAGCTCGTGGTGTCGGGTCTGTACTACTGGACGGTGGAGGCTGAGGGCCGGGAGACGCAGATCGGCAAGCTGGCGGTTATCAAGTGACCGGGTAAGCCGATGCAGCCGCCTCTGGGTTCCGCCGCACGATGTCTGGTTTTCCTCCTGATCCTCGCCGCCGCGTGGTGGCCGCCGCCCGCGGCTGCCCGGGAGCGCACGCCGAAGGAGCGCCTCGCGGCGCGCTACGGCGGACACCAGCGGGCCGAGGGGCGCACCATCATGTACATCGCCCACAGCCGGGGGAACATTCAGCTCGCGGTCGCCAACAACGGCACCTTCGGCACGCTCGGCACAACCATCGCCGACCCCATCACGGGCGAGGCGATCCAGGCCTGCGTCTACCCCAAGAACACCGACCTCGTCTATCTCTGGGTGGCCGCGGTCTGGATCGGCGCGGTCGTGGGCCGCGACACGCTCGTGTCGGTGGGCAACGAGGATTTCTACGTCACCGAGGAGTTCTCGCCGGTCGACTACGACTGGGAGGATCTCCAGCCGCCGCTGGGATTCAAGTACCGCTCGATCGACATCAACAGCTCCTGGTACCACCCGGAGGCGCTCTCCGAAGAGGATATCATCTGCACCTACGCCGACACGCTCGACGATCCCGCAATCGTGGAGTCGGACAACACGGACAACCGGCCGCACAAGCCGCTCGGCGTGAAGATCACGCAGCGCTCAATGGCCTGGAGTTACGCCTATGCCGATGATTTCATCCTGTTCGACTACCAGGTGGAGAACATCGGCCAGAAACTGATCCGCGACATCTACATCGGCATCTATGTCGACGGCGACGTGTGGCACGTGACGCGCAACGGCCCCGACGGCTGGAACGACGACGTCGTCGGGTTCTACCGGACGCACCCGGCCGAGGGACGTTGCGGGTTCATCGACACCATCAACGTGGCCTGGCACGCCGACAACGACGGCGACCCGGACGAGACCAGCGGCGAGTGGGACTATCGCTCTCCCCGGAGCGCCGTCGGCGTGCGGGTCGTGCGCACCCCGGCCGCGGAGCTCGCATACTCCTACAACTGGTGGATCATCAACTACTCCGACCCCTCGCGCGATTTCGGCCCGCGGACCCGCCCCACCGACAGCGATCCGTTCCGCAACTTCGGCCGGCGCATCGGCAGCCCCGAGGGCGACCGCAACAAGTACTACATGCTGCGCCACGAGGAGTTCGACTACGACCTGTACTACACGGCGACGATCGGGCCGAGCAACGCCGTCTGGATGCCCCCGCCGGCCGACCAGGCGGCCGAAATCGCCCGCGGCTACGACAGCCGCTACCTGCTCTCTTTCGGCCCCTTCGACATCAATCCGGGGCAGAAACTGCCGGTCTCGTTCGCCTGGCTCGGCGGCGAGGACTTCCATACCCAGGCGGATGCGTTCGAGACGCTCTTCGACCCCTACAACCCGACCCCGTTCTACAACTACCTGGGTTTCGACAAACTCGCCGGCAACGCCAAGTGGGCATCCTGGGTCTACGACAACCCCGGCGTCGACACCGACAGCGACGGGTACGCGGGACGCGCTCACTGCCAGGCGAGCCTTGCCGACGGCACCCCGGTGTGCCTGTACAACTGCGACGATACCGTGGGCGCCGTCAGCAGCGGGGCCGGGTGGGACGTCCAGTGGTACGTGGGCGACGAGGTGCCCGATTTCCGCGGCGCCGGTCCCCCCGTCGCCCCGCGCATCCGGGTGATTCCGTCCGACGGCCGGCTGATTGTCCGCTGGAACGGATACTACTCGGAAACCACCGAGGACTTCTTTCTCAACGCCGTCGATTTCGAGGGTTACCGGGTGTACCTGGCGCGCGACAACCGCCCGGGCAGTTTCTCCGTTCTCTCGTCGTATGACCACGAGAACTACAACCGCTATGTCTTTGACGCCACCCGGTCTGACTGGGTACTCCAGGGGACGCCCCTGACGCTCGACGAATTGCGCGTTGAATACGGCGATTCGCTCTTCGACCCGCTCCGCTACACGCCGAGCAGTTCGTTCGCCTGGGAGGGCAGCCACTACTACTTCACCCGCCAGGACAACAACCGGTCCGACCTGACCTCGTCCCGGGGGATTCACAAGGTATACCCGGACAGCCCCCGGCCTCCCGCCGACCGCGCCGAGTGGCGGCCCGACGACCTCACCTTTGAGCACGGCGAGGGGCTGCCCAAGTACTACGAGTACGAGTACGTCATCGACGATTTGCTGCTGACCGTACCCTACTACGCCGCGGTCACGGCTTTCGACTTCGGCTCACCCGTGGTCGGCCTGCCGCCGCTCGAGACGAGCCCGCTGATCAACGCCGTTCTCGAATACCCGCAGACCGCGGCGGCCGCCGTGGCTGAAGACCGGCTCGATGTTTACGTGTACCCGAATCCCTACCGTCTGGACGGCGACTACCGGGGCCTGGGGTTCGAGGGGCGGCAGGACTCCGACCGTCCCGACGAACGCGTGCGCAAGCTCCATTTCGCCAACCTCCCCTTGAGATGCACGATCAGCATTTTTTCGCTGGACGGCGACCTGATCAAACGGATCGAGCACGATCGGAGTCCCGGCGACGCCTCCTCCGCGCACGAGGAGTGGAACCTCATCACGCGCAACACGCAGATCCTGACGACCGGCTTGTACTACTGGGTGGTCGAGTCGGAGGGCCGCACGCAGATCGGGAAATTCGCGGTCATTCGGTGACCGGCGGCGCGTAGCGCGCCTTGTTCACCGCCTCGGGGAGACAGCGCCGGAACCACAGGTAGCCGGCTCCCGAGACGAGCGCCAGCGACGCGATCATCATCCAGGCGACCGACCAGGTGTGGGGGAAATGGTCGAGAATCACGCCGCCGTAGAGCGGCCCGAAGGACCATCCCGAAGCGACGACAAACCCGTGCACGCCCATGTAGCGGCCCATGCGCCCCTCCGGCGCCAGGCGCGAGGTCAGCGTGAGCGTCGGCGGCGACATGATCACCTCGCCGATCGTCACCACCACCATGGCCAGGGCGAAATAGTGATATCCCACCAGTATCCCGACCGAGCCATACCCGACCGCGTAGAAGAACGATCCCATCGCGATCTGCGCCGTCAGCGTGAAGCGGCTGAGCAGCCGCGTGACCGGGATCTGCAGCGCCACGACCAGCAGCCCGTTGATCGTGTACAGCGTGCCCAGCTGGACCTTGCTGATGCCGGCCATCTCCACGCTGTAGACGGAGAACGGCACGGTGAGCTGGGCCACCACGAGGTAGAGCAGGAACAGGAGGGCGGCGTGGCGAAGGAGGTGGTGGTCATCCCGGATGGTCAGGATGTCGCGGAGGCGGAAGCGGTCGACCGCCCGGGTCGCCTCGGGCACGCGCAGGAGCAGGTGGAACACCAGCCCGGACAGGAGCGCCATGAGGGCCGAGACGGCAAAAAGCGCCGCGTACGACCAGCCCGCGAGGAATCCCCCGATCGCCGGCCCCGCCGCCCAGCCGAGGTTGCCCGCCGACCGCGTGATCGCGTAACCGTCGAGGTGCTGCGCCTTGGGCAGAATGTCGGCGACCGTGGCGTTGGCGGCGGGCTGGAATATGGCGCCGAGGATCGAGTTGACGGCGAGGGCCGCAGCCGTCGCCCAGAACCCGAGGTGGAAATGAATCGAGGCCGCCATCGCCAAGAACGACACCGCACGGGCATACTGTGAGTACACCAGCAGCCACCGGCGCTGGATCCGGTCCGAGGCCTCGCCCCCGACCGCCTGGAAGAACGACCGGACAAAAGCCAAAGCGCCGAAAAAGACGCCGATCTCGGTCATCGACATGCCGAACTCGGAATAGAAGTAGATCGAGATGAACGGCAGGCTGATGGAAAATCCCATCGAGCTGTTGAACCACCCGAAAGACAGGATCCAGAGATTCAGATCGAACTGGCGGAGGTAGCGGGCGCTTCGGGCAATCATAGTGGCGTGCAATTAACGACATCGGCCGGCCCTTGACAAGCGGGATTCGGCGGCCGGCGCGGAGACAAAACAGCCGGGGAGGGATCCCCCCGGCTGTGCGTTCGTACGGCCCGCCGCGGCTAGCTGCGCAGCGCCGCCAGGCGCCGCCTCGCGTCGGCGATCTCCTTGGTCTCGATGTCCGGCTTGCCCCAGTAGCGCAGCATCTCCTCGAAACGGGCGATGGCCGACTTGGTGTCGCCCAGTTCCTGCTCCGCCACCCCGACGAGGTAAAGAAAATACGGATAGGTCGCTCCGGAGGCGACCTCATCCTTGCCGGAGAGCGACCGGACAAGGATGTCGCGCCCTTCCCGGTAGTGTCCCGTGAGCACCTGGAGCACGCCGGCCTCGCGGCGGTTGCCCTCCCCCTGCCCCGGCTGCTGCGCACTGCTGAGCTTCAGCAGCGCGGCGATGACGGCGGCCGTGTCGCCCGCGCAGTAGCCGTCGAATGCCTCGCCCACGGCCTCGGCCACCGGCCACAAGCCGGACGGGACGCGCTGCTTGAAAGCCGCGGTGCCTTCCTCCAGGAACGCGCGGGCGCGGCCGCAGTCGGCCGGGGCGGCCTCGGCGTAATTCATGGCGACATTCAGGCGGGCGATGCCCGTCGACCACGGCTCGGTCTGCCGGGCGCACCACAGGGCGCTGTCGTCCATATGGAGACGCCGGTAGAATGAGAAGAGAGTATTGTAGGCGCTGCGCACGTAGTTGCTGTCTTTCGTCTGCCGGGCGTAGTCCAGCGCCGCGCGCATATGGTCGCGGGCCGACCGGAACTGCCCCCGCCACTGCTCCAGGCCCGACAACTGCATCTCGTACTCGTAGAGGCCGTAGGGATCTTTCCCGGTCCGCCCGCGGTACTCGTCAAGGAAGCGCCCGGCGCCTTCGAAGTCGCGCTGGCGGATGGCCAGCGTGCTGAGATTCATCCACGGCGCGGCCAGGCGCGGAAACGCCTCCGACATCAGAAGGTATTCCTGGGCCGCGCCCGGGATGTCCCCCTGCTCGCGATAGAGCGCGCCGAGGTTCGTGTACCCCTCGGGCGAATCGGGGTGGTACGCCTTGACCTTGCGGTAGTAGTAAACGGCCGAATCGAGCTGCCCCGACTGGCGCAGGAGATCGCCCGTCCAGGCGAGCGCCCGCAGGTTGACCGGGTCGGCCCGAAGGACGGTGTCGTACTGGGCGCGGGCGGCCGCGGTGTCCTGGTTAAACACCCAGGTGGCCAGTCCGAACAGGACGCGGGCTTCTTTGTCCGACGGATAGTTTTCGACATAGGCGCGGAGCTTGACAAAGGCGGCGTCGAGTTCCTGCTCGAGCCACAGGTCGGTGTAGATATCCAGCAGCGACCGCTCGCGCACCGGCAGACTCTCCTTGAACGCATCGGCCCGGGCCAGATACTGCATCCCCTTCTGCAGCCGTCCCTCGAAGACATGGACCATGGCGATCCGCATGTAGGCCAGCGCGAAGGCCGAGTCGACGCCCGCGGCCGCCTCGAACTTCGCGATCGCCTCGTCGTTCATCCCCAGCCCGAAGAGGTCCATGCCCTCCCGGTAGAGCCTGTATGCCTCGGGCGACCCGGTGATGACGTTAGCCACCGACTGGTCGGCCATCTGGTCCTTGACATTGAGCGAGGCGACGATCTTGCCGGTGAGGCTGTCGACGAGGGCGAAGGGATCGTTCCCCATCACCTTCTCCGCCAGCACGATCTTCCCGCTGCCGATGTCTTCGAGCCGCGCGTCGATGCGGATACGCTCGCCGAGCTTGAAGAAGGACCCGGAGAGGACCGTGGAGGCGCCGAGCGCCCCGGCCGCCTGGGCCATCTCGGCGTAGGTGTGCGGGCGCATCAGTCCGGCCACGCTCACCCGCGCCAGTTCCAGCGCATCCTTGACCGCCGGCACGCCGTCGAGCGACCCGCTTTTGACCGCCTCGCGAATCTCGTCCCGGGCCTGCTCGATTTCGGCCCGCACGTCGTCCGAAATCTCGTCGGCATCCGGCAGGTCCGACCCGGTGCGCAAGTGGTCGAGCACGCGCTCCCGGCTGATGACCGTGATCGACCCGGTCTGCGCCAGGTCGGTCATGAGGATCTCCGGCAGGCCCGTCTGGAGCCAGTTGAGCGAGGTGTCCCCCGTTTTGTTCTCGAAATCGAAGACCGCGACCGCGTTGCCGCCGGGGGTCGTCACCGAGGGCGAGATTCCGCCGGGGCCGGCTCCCCCCGGCCGCTCCCCGCCGGAGCGCCAGACGATCACCGCGACAATTCCGACGACGACAAGACCGGCGGCGATCGCAGCCAGACGCTTCCCGCCGACCCGGACCGTCCTCTCCACCCGGTACTCGCCCGAGATCGACTCGGTCACGCCGGAATCGAACTGCCGGCGGAGGTTGCGCAGGTCGACCGTCAAATCCGCGGCCGACGGGTACCGGTCATTAGGATCTTTCTGCAGGCACTTGTCGATGATCCGTTCGAGTTCGGTCGGAATCTGCTGGTTTTTCAGCCGGGGGGGCTCGTGTTTCGATTCGAGGATTTTCGCCAGCGTCGTCACCTGCGACTGGCCGGCAAAGGGGAATTCGCCCGTGGCCATGCGGTAGAGCAGGACGCCGAAGGAGAAGATGTCGGTGCGGATGTCGACGGCGTCGCCGCGGGCCTGCTCGGGCGACATGTAGGAGACGGTGCCGACAATCTTGCCGGCGCGCGTCAGTTCCTGCGACACGGTGTCGGTGCGGTCGCCCTCGTCGAACTGGACGGGGTCGACCGGCTTGGCAAGGCCAAAGTCGAGGATCTTGGGGTTCCCCTCGTCGTCGACCAGGATGTTCGAGGCCTTGATGTCGCGGTGGGCGATGTTCAGCTTGTGGGCGGCGGCCAGTCCGGCGGCGATGCGCGAGGCGACCCGGATCACGCCGCCCATGTCGGGCTTGGCGCTCTGGAAATACTCGCCCAGGGGAATGCCTTTCACGCGCTCCATGACGATGTACTCGAGGTCCCGGCCGGTGTCGGGGTCGGGCGCGCTCCCGATGTCGTAGATGCCCATAACGTTGGGGTGGGCGATGCGGGCGGCCATCTTCGCCTCCCGCTGGAAACGCCCGAGCCGCTCGGCGTCATTGAAGTACTCCGCCAGAATGATCTTGAGCGCCACCTCGCGGTGCAGTTTGAGATCCTCGGCCAGGTACACGGCTCCCATGCCGCCGGCGCCGAGTTCCCGCATGATCCGGAAATGGGCAAATTCCTGTCCGGGCTGCAGCATCATGCCTTCCTTTGCACAACAAGCATCGTGATGTCATCCGACTGCGGAGCGTTCTCGACGAACCGCCGGATCTCCTTCATTATCGTTTCACACAGGTGGGCCGGGGCCTGCCCCCGCGCCCCGGTCAACACCGCCTCGAGCCGGTCCTCCCCGAAGAGCGATCCGTCCGCCCGCTCGGCCTCGGTGACACCGTCGGTGAAGACGACGAGCGATTCCCCCGGCTGCAGCGTGACGCGCTCCTCCGACCAGGCATCGAAGGGCATGGCTCCGATCATGATTCCGGAAGCCGGCAGGTGTTCGTGGCGTCCGTCGGCCCGCACGACGATCGGGGGGTTGTGGCCGGCGTTGACAAACCGGATCTCGTGCGTCGCTGCATCGATGACCCCGACGAAGAGGGTCGCGAAATTCTCCGGGGCGCTGTAGCGGTACATCTGGGTGGATACCAGCCGCACCATGCGGCACAGGTCAAAATCCGCCTGGTCGTAGAGGATGCGGAACGAGGCAAGGATGTTGGACATGAGCAGCGCCGCCCCCATGCCCTTCCCGCTCACGTCGGCCACCAGAAACAACACGTGTTCGTCCGGCAGCGCAGCGATGTCGTAGAGATCCCCCCCGACCGCCCGGCTCTGCTCCTGAAAGGCATGGAGGTCGTACCCACCGGGCGTGGGATACGCCTGCACCAGCAGGTTTTTCTGAATCGAGGCCGCCCGCGCCAGTTCCGCTTCCATCACGTGCTTCTCCTGCCGCTCGCGCTGGAGCGTGTAACTGAGCATGCGCGCCCCGAGGATGTTCCCGAACGTCGCTAGCAGGCGGAGGTACTCGTCGCTGTAACGGTGGAGCGGGTTGGTCGTGTCGACGTAGAGGATTCCGTGGACGTTCCCCTCGTCGAAGAGCGGCACCGCCATGGCCGACTTCATCTCCGACAGGATGATCGACTGCTGCTGCGCGAATCGCGGGTCCTCCATCGGGTTGCCCACCACGATCGACTGCTTGTCGGTCAGGATCTCCCGCACAATCGTGCTGGAGAGGCGGAACTCCCCCATGTCCTTCCCCTCCGGCAGGAGCGTGGCCGCCGTGTACAGCTCGTCGCCTTCCCCGCGGACGAGCACCGCCAGCCGGTCGGCCGGGATGAGCCGGGCGATCAGCCCGAGCGAGCGCTCCAGGAGCACCTGCTCCGGCTCGGGCAGAACGAGCAGTTTGGCCATCTCAAAAATCGTCGGGACCACCTCGGGTCGGTCGGTCACCCGCGCCGGGAGCGGCTTGAGGGCCTCGCTGATATCGAGATAGACGGAGCGCTCCGGTTCCACTGCGGACAGCCTCGTGAGATTGGAGCGGACGCCGGCATCCGGGTCGTCGGTCAGCCGGAATTCCACCTGGCCGAAGATGATCATGTCGCCCGGCTTGACCGCCGTGCGGGCCGAGATCCGCAGGCCGTTGACGCTCGTCCCGTTGTGGCTGCCCAGGTCGGCGACCCAGATGTTCGCCCCGGCCGCTTCCACCTCGAGCTCGGCGTGGCGGCGGGAGACCGTCCGATCGGGGATACAGATTCCGCAGTCGGCGTTTCGGCCCACCACGTAACTGCCCGGCGGCAGATCGAACGCGTAGACTTTCAGTCCGTCGGTCCCAATCAACTTGGCCATGAGAAGAAACTCTCCGTCGGCGACAGGTTCGATACCCGGTCGGGCCGCAGTATACCTAGATCGTGCCGTATTTGCTAACTAAAAAGGCGGCAATCCGGGCAAAGCCGTTGATCTCGCGCTGCCCCCACCCGGCCTGGGCCATGGCGGTCAGATCCCCCCGCGACCGGAGCCGGGCGAGTCGCGGACCGAGCAAGTGGGCGTCCATCGGCGTCTCGAGCGCCGCCGCCGTCCCTGCCTGGAGGAGAAGCCGGCGATTGAGCGGCGCAAACGGACCGATGTCGGGGCCGACCACGAACATGGGCAGCCCGAGACCGAGCGACCAGTTGGTCCGTTCGTGGCTGGGACCGACAAAGTAGTCAAACAGGGGAAACAAGCGGGCGGTGAGAATGTTTTCCTCGCGCCGGCTGGCGTGGCACACGATGAGCGCCCGGGGAAGATCGGTGGGGATCAGGTCGGAAGAGTCCAGGGTGGCGAAGGGAATGGACCGGCGGGCGAAAGCCCGGGCCGCCCGGCGGGCAAACCGCCCGCCGCTCTGGGCGAAGAGGATCACCCGCCCGCCCTCCAGAACCGCCGAACAGGCGGCCGCGATCAGCCGCGTGACGTGGGCGGTCGGTTCCGCCCCCGAGGAAAAGTACGCCCCCACCATCGGCTCCCCGGCCGCCGCATAGCGGGCGACCCGTCCGCCATAGGCGTCGGCGGCCAGCCGGATGAGCGCCGGCTCGATGCACAGCCCCGTCACCACCACCTGTTCGGCGGCATAGCCCCCGACCCGGCGGAACGGTTCCGCTGCCTCGGGCGTCGGCACCAGCACGGTCGCCGCCCCGCGCACCACCGCCTCATCCGGCGTGACCAGCTCGCCGTGCTGGTAGATCAGGTGCGGCTGGTGGCGGAGAATTCCGACCAGAGTGGGGTGAGCCACGATCACGGGGCTGGGATCCTCCCGCAGAGCGGCCCGGATATCCCGCCCGAGCAAGCGAAGCGCGGGCGTCTCCCGATTGTAGTTGTTCCCCCGCCGGATGAGACGGTAGAGAACCCCCGTCGCCCCGCCCGAGGAGCCTCTCCGGTAGAGCCACCGGGCCGCCCGCCACCCGAGTCGCGCCGCCCCCCGCGAGAGTTCGAACACGTCGAGCTCGCGCCGGACCAGGCTGATCGCCTGCGAACGGATGAGGGCCTCCGTGATGCCGTCGAGGTAAAAGGGGTGGCCACGTCCGATGTTCGTATACAACAGCGTAACGCGGGCCGGTATGGCTGTCCGTGGCGTCGTCACCGGTTCATCCCGATATAATCCCCCGATTGATTTTCAGATTCCGTGGCCGCCGCCCGGCCGGGAGGCGGCCGGACGGTGAGACCGAACATACACCAACCGGCCGCTTTAGTCAATCGCGGCCTCGGCCGGCTTTCGGAACCGCGCCGCGCCCCCCGCTGTTACGGCACAGGACCTGACTCTGCCCCCCGTCAGCGCCAGCGACCCAAAGGCACGCCGGGGACACCGCTGGCGGGCGCCGCCGCCCGGCGAATCGAGCGGTCGGCCCTCCCGGCCGCCCCGGCCGGTCGCCTCCGCAGCCACCCGCGACACCGCCGTGACCCGGAGGCGCGCAAGCGGGTGCGGCGATACGAGACTGTATGGACCTGATTGTCGAATGTGGATCGAGAGGCGCTCCGTGAAGATCCTCCCCGTGGCGCCGGCCGGGGTGGCGCTCCTGCTCTACGGGCTCCTGCTGGCGCCGGCGGAGGATCCTGCCGCGCCGCAGCGCGTAGCTGTGATCGCGCTCGGACTGGGGGGCGTGTATCTGCTCATGCTCCGTTTGGCCCGGCCGCTGTCGCTGTTCGGACGCGACCGCCCAACGCTGCTGGCGCTCGCGGCGGCGGCCCTTCTGGTCCGGGCGGCTGCGGTGATCGGAGCCGATACGACTGCGCCGGCGCCGCCCGACGTCTTCCGCTGCGTGTGGGAGGGCAAGCTGGTGGCCGAGGGCTACAACCCGTACGCAGTCCCGCCGGGTTCCAGCCAAGGAGAGGCGCTGGCCGACGATGCGCTCTACCCCCGCATGTGCGGGCACGACCGCGCCTCGACGCACCCGCCGCTGGCGCAATACCTCTTTGCTGCCGCTTATCTCCTGCACAGCGAGTCGCTGCACGGATTCGGCCTCCTGTCGCTGCTGGCCGAGCTGGCGACGCTGCTCGGCGTGATCATGCTCGCGGCTCCGCTAATCGAGAAACGTCCCTTTCACAGCTGGTCGATCCTCATCTACGCTTTCTCGCCGCTGGTGATGCTCGAGTTCCTCCGTTCTCACCACGTCGACATCCTCGCGATGCCCTTTTTCGTATTCAGCCTGGTCCGCCTGCGGCGCGACGATGCGGCCGGCACGGGCCTTCTGCTGGCGCTGGCCACGCTGGTGAAACCGGGCGCGCTGCTTTTCGCCGCCGTGATCTTCATGCACTTTGTCGGGCGCAAGCGGCTCTTCTTCCTGGCTGGACTGGTGTTTCCCGGGGTGCTGCTGTACCTCCCGTTTGGACCGAAGGCGGGCACACACATCGCGGAGACCATCCGGCAGTTTTTGACCCAGCCGGAATTCAACAGCTCGGCCTACCGCCTGATCGCGTGGCTGTCCCCCACGGAGGAGGCGGCGCGGGTGATCGCGGCCGGTCTTCTGCTGGCGGTGGTGGGGATCGCGGCTTACCCCTTGAGAGAGCGCGTGCCGCGGGTCAGCGGGCGGCTGTTTATCGCAGCCGCGGCGGGCGTCATCCTCGCCCCGGCCCTCGACGCCGCCGCCCTGGTGTGGATCCTCCCGTTTGTCGTGCTCTACCGCAATCTCCCCTTCCTTGTCCTCACCGCTTTGGCGCCGCCGGCCGCGCATGTGCTGGCCGCCGCCGGGGGCGACTCGGCCGCCCTCGCGTGGTTGCCGGCGCTGGAGCACGCGCCCTTCTATGCGCTCCTCCTCGCTCTGCTGATTCGATCAGCGGTGCGGAATCGGCAGCCGGAGGAGGCGGCGGTCGGGAACGGGCGCAGCGGCTAGGCGGGGAAGCGGATGCTCACGGCCGGGTGTCGTCGGGCGCCATCCCGTCGAGCATCTCCATCAGCCGGAACGCCGTGCTCGGGGCGTGGCCGGAGTAGTGGTTGTTGAAGTACGCGTAGAGATCCTTGCCCTCCCCCGCCACCCGGTCAATGAGTTCGCGCCACCAGGCGAGCTCCTGGGCGCGGTCGTCCCGCACATAGCTGAAATCCTCCTCGATCTTCTTGCGGTCGCCGAGGAACCGGATGTACACGAAATCAGCCGTGCAGGTGGTCAGGCGGGGCATCCAGGGGTGGTCGATCAGGCACAGCGCGATGTTCTGCTGCCGCAGCCGGGCGAAGAGATCGTCCTCGGACAGCCACGCGCCGTTGCGCAGCTCCACCGACACCCGGATGTCGGCCGGCACCGCTGCCAGCAGATCGGCCAGCAGATTCTTTTCCGCCGGCTTGAATGAGTACGGAAACTGCAGCAGGAGCGGTCCGAGTTTGTCGCCGAGGCCGCGCATGGTGTCGATGAAGACGCGGGCGTCCTCCACCCGCCTGGCCGGCGGCCCCTCGTGGGTGACTGTTTGCGGGAACTTGGCGGCAAACACGAACCTCTCGGGGGTCTGGCGCGCCCACTTGGCGACCGTCTCGGCCGACGGAATCCGGTAGAAAGTGGAGTCGATCTCGACGGTCCGGAATTTGGAGGCGTAGAATTTGAGGAAATCCGCCGGCGGCACGAACTGGGGGTAGAAATTTCCCAGCCAGTCTTTGTAGCTGAATCCCGCCGTTCCGATAAACACCCGCGCGGTGGCTTTCATATGTCTAGAAACCGGACGGCGGGCAAAAGGTTTCGCCGCTTCGCCCGTTGCCCCGACCGCCGGATTTCCTTATACTCCCGACAAAAGACGATCAAGGCCAAGCCAAAGGAGGCTCCGTGAAAGACAAACGCAATGAGGCTCTCGCCCGACTCCTGCTGGACTATTCGGTCGAGCTGAGAAAAGGGGAAGTCCTCTACCTCGAGATCAAGGGGAAAGACACCCTCGAGCTGGGCAAACACATCATCCGCTACGCCACCGAGAAGGGCGCCGTTCCGTTCTGGTACTACAACGATGAGTCCCTTCTGCGCCAGTGGATCCGGGCGGCCGGGGATGATCAATTCAAGGCCCAGGCGGAGCTGCACCTCCACCTCATGAAACAGGCCGACGCCTACATCGGCCTGCGCGGATCGGACAATCCCTTCGACACCGCCGATCTCCCCCAGCCCCAGATGGACAAGATGAACAACCTGTTCTACAAACCGGTCCACTTGGAGGAGCGCGTCAAACGGACCAAGTGGGTTGTCCTCCGGTACCCCAACAACGCCATGGCCCAGCTCGCGGAAACCTCCCAGGAGACGTTCGAGGATTTCTACTACCGCGTGTGCACGGCCGACTACCCGAAAATGAGTGCCGCCGAGAACCTGCTGCGCGACCTCATGGCGGCCACCGACCAGGTCCACATCAAGGGGCCGGGAACCGACCTGCGGTTCTCGATCAAGGGGATTCCGCCGGTCAAGTGCGACGGCAAGCGCAACATCCCCGACGGCGAGGTCTACACCGCCCCGGTCCGCGACTCGGTCAACGGCACCCTCCAGTACAACACCCCGTCGCTCTACCAGGGAGTCCTCTACAAGAACATCGCCTTCGAGTTCCGGAACGGGAAGATCGTCAAGGCCGCCTGCGAAGGGGACCAGGCCAAGCTCAACAAGATTCTCGACACCGACGAGGGGGCGCGCTTCATCGGCGAGTTCTCGCTCGGCGTCAACCCGTTCATCCTGCACCCGATGAAGGACACGCTGTTCGACGAGAAGATCGCCGGCTCGTTCCATCTCACCCCCGGCCAGTGCTACGACGAGGCCCCCAACGGCAACCAGTCCTCCATCCACTGGGATCTCGTCTGCATCCAGCGGCCCGATTACGGCGGCGGCGAGATCTGGTTCGACGGCAAATTGATCCGCCGGGACGGCGTCTTCACTGATCCGAAACTGGAGAAAGCGTTCTCGGCCGAAAATCTCAAGAATCCGCAGGAGGCCTAGGCGGCGGGGCCGGTCCGGCCCCCGCCCTCTGCCCCACGGACAAACCCACACCCAGGAACAGGGGTCATATGGATATACTCGATTTCGCCATTCAGATGGAGCTCGACGGCCGTGCGTACTACCGGAACAGTGCCGACCAGGCCGCCAACCTGCATGTCCGGCAGATTTTCCTCACCCTCGCCGACGAGGAGCACCGCCACTACCACGTGTTCAAGAAACTCAAGGGGGGCGAAGACGCGTCGCCGGCCGACCTCGCCCCGCGCGGCAAAACGGTCATGACCCTCAAGAGCATCTTCCGCGAGATGATTCAGGAAGGCCGGGAGAAGCTCGGCGGCGACACCAAACGCGAGGTCTGGAAACAGGCCCGCGAGGTGGAGATCAAGTCGGAGAAGATGTACCGCGAAGCGGCGGCGGCGACTTCCGACCCGGTTCGGAAAGACATGCTCACGCGGATCGCCGATGAGGAGCAGGCCCACATCTACATGATCGACAACATGCTCCAGTTCCTCGCCGATCCGGCCGGGTTCGCCGCCTCGCAGAACTACAAGAGCTTCATGAGCTGGGAAGGCCGGTAGGCCGGCTGGCGGCCGGGGCTAGACCTCGGTGAGAATCACGCCGCCGAGCACCACCGCCCCGCCGATCACGAACGGCCAGCCCAGCGGCTCGTTGAGAAACACGCAGGCGACGAGCGAGGCGACAATCGGCTGGATGTTGTGGTAGACCGCCAGCCGCGACGCCTCCATGTGTTTGAGCAGCCAGTACCAGAGGATGTAGGCCACCACCGACGTGCCGATCGCCACGTAGCCCACCGAGAGCCACGCCGCGACGACGACGCCGCCATAGTCGAACGTGACCGCGCGGTAGAGCCCGAACGGGAAGTACAGGAGCGAACCGGATGCCAGCGCGTACGCGGTGACCCGCACTGCCCCGTACCTGCGGACCAGCGGTTTCCCCCATACCGTGTAGTAGGCCCAGACCACGACCGCGAAGAGGATGATCGCGTCCCCCGCCACGTAGTTCAGCCCGAGGTGGATTCCACCGGCGCTCATGATGATGATCACGCCGGTGACCGCGATCGCCACCCCGACCGCCCGCCGCCACCGGAACGGCTCGCGCAGGTGAATCATCGCCAGAATGAAGATCCAGATCGGCGTCGTGGCAAAAAGCAGCGCGCCGTGGCTGGCGGTGGTCAGGCTCTGCCCGACCAGATAGGTGACCTGGTTGAACAGAACCACCAGACAGCCCAGCCCGGCGATCTTCTTGAAATCGCGGCGTTCGATCGGCACGCGCCAGCGGCGGAAACGAACGATCGCCAACAGCACCACGGCCGAGAGGACGAAGCGGTAGAAGGCGAAGGTGAACGGCTCGATCGTGGCCAGGCCGAAGCGCGCCGCCGGAAACGTCAGCGCCCCGAGCACCTGGTGGGTAAACAGCGCGAAGGCCAGCGAGGCAAACCCGCGGTGATCCTCGCTCGCGCCCGCCGGCGCAGCCGCGGCCGGGTCGGTCGTCAGTCCCAAGAAGCGTCCTTCGCGGCTCCGGCCCCGCGGGGGCGGCGCCCGCCGCCCGTCACAGCAGCCCCTTGTACGTCCCGCCGTCGACCGGGATCGCAGCTCCAGTGATGAAGGCGGCCGGGACACTCGCCAAAAACGCCACCGTCGCCCCCAGTTCCTCCGGCCTTCCGACCCGACCCACCGGAGCGCCCGCGCCCATCTGCTTCATCGCCTCCTCGGGCGTGGTGCCGGCCTGAAGGGCGCGGCCCCGGGCCAGCTCCCACAGGCGGTCGGTTGCCGTGTAGCCGGGGCACACGCTGTTGGCCGTGATGCCGAAGCGGGCATAGGTGTTGGAGATCGTCTTGATGAAACCGGTCAGACCCGCCCGGAAGGTGTTGGAGATGATCAGGTCGTCAAGCGGCTGGCGCACCGCGACCGAGGTGATGTAGATCAGCCGCCCCCACCCGCGCGCTTTCATCCCCTCGATCACCTCCCGGGTCAGATTGATGGCCGAGAAGAGCACGAGATCCCCCCCGTGCCGCCAGGCCTCCGGCGAGTGGCTGAGAAACGGCCCCGCCGCCGGACCCCCGCAGTTGGAGACCAAAATGTCGACTTCCCCGGCGGTCTGCACGATCCGCCGGACGTCGTCCGGATCGGCGACGTCGCCAACCGCGAGCGTCGCCGGCGCCCCGGTCGCGGCCGCGATCTTCTCGGCCGCGGCCGCCAGCCGCTCCCGGTTCCGGCTGTTGATCGTGACGGCCGCGCCTTCGGCGGCCAGGGCCGCGGCGCACGCCAGGCCGAGTCCCGAGGAGGCCCCGGTGACCAGCGCCCGTTTGCCGTTGAGGCCGAGATCCATCACTTCGCCTCGGCCGCGCGCGCGAGTTCGTGGGGAAGCACGGCCGCGGTCCGGCAGCCCCGCTCAAAATCCACAACCCGGAAATGCTCGTTCGGGGAATGGGTGTTGTCATCGTTCTGGCCGAACCCGAGCAGGAGCGTGTCCAGGCCGAGGATTTCCTTGAAATCGCCCACGATCGGAATCGAGCCGCCTTCCCGGATAAACACCGGGGCCTTGCCGAAACCCTTTTTGAGCGCGCGCGCGGCCGCCTCCAGCCACGGGCCGTCGGTCGGCACCACGACCGCGGGCGCCCCCCCGGATTTCTTCAGCTCGATCCGCACCGACTTCGGCGCAATCTTCCTGATGTACGCCTCGACCTTCTGCAGAATATCCGTCGGCTTCTGCGCCGGCACCAGCCGGCAGGTGATCTTGCAGGAGGCGTACGACGGCAGCACTGTCTTCGCCCCTTCCCCCTGGTACCCGGCCGTGATCCCGTTCACATCGAGCGTCGGCCGCACCCAGGTGCGTTCGAAGGTGTTCCACCCCCGCTCGCCGTGCAGCGCCGGAATGCCGACCATCTTCATGTACTGCGCCTCGCTGAAGGGCAGCTTCTTGAACTGGGCGCGTTCCCACTTGGCGGGCGGGGCGACGTCTTTGTAGAACCCCGGCACCGTGATCCGGCCGTTCGCGTCGTGCAGCCGTCCGACAATCTGGCAGAGAATATTGGCGGGGTTGGCGACCGCGCCGCCGAACGTGCCCGAATGCAGATCGCGCTTGGGGCCGAGAACGAACAGCTCCATGGCGACGATGCCGCGCAGACCGTAGGTGACCGCCGGCAGCGTCTTGCTGAACTGGCTGGAGTCGGAGACGACGACGATATCGGCGGCCAAAAGCTTCTTGTTCGCCTTCAGCCACTTGGGCAGATTGGCCGACGAGACCTCTTCCTCTCCCTCGACGAGGAATTTCACGTTTACCGGCAGCCGCCCCTCGCTCCTGAGGATCGCCTCCAGTCCCTTGATGTGGGCGAACAACTGCCCCTTGTCATCGGTGGCGCCGCGGGCGCAGATCATGCCGTCGCGGATTTCCGGCTGAAAGGGCGGGCTTTGCCAGAGATTGAGCGGTTCCGGCGGCTGGACGTCGTAGTGGCCGTAGTAGAGGACGGTCGGGAGGCGCCGGTCAACCGCGTATTCGGCGTACACGAGCGGGTGCCCGCCGGTCGGGTGCACCGCCGCCCGGAAACCCAGGCCCGTGAAGTGGTCGGCGAGCCACTGGGCGCACGCCTGCATGTCCGGCTGGTGCGCGGATTTGGCCGAGACCGAAGGGAAGCGGAGAAACTCGAACAACTGGTCCATGCGGTCTTTCTCGTGCGCAGTGAGGTAATCAAGCGGGGTCATGGCATTACTCCTTGGTTTGCATTCCGCAGTCAACGCAGGGAGAATATAGGGCGCGCGCGGGGCGGTGTAAAGCCCCGGCTGACCGGCAGGAACCGCCCCGCTGCCGGCTGCGCGGCTACCGGTGCCGGCGAAACCACTCGGCTGGATCGCAGGCGAAATTCAGGCAGGACCGCAGCAGCCGGGCGTGCATCGTCTCCTCGTCGATCAGCCACTTGTAGAAGCGCTTGATCCGGGGGTCCTCCGCCTCGTTCATTTTCTCGAGGTAGAACTCCTCGGCTCCGTTTTCGAATTTGATCGCAAACCGGTAGGCCTCGACGTCGGAGGCGCTCGGGGAGATGGTGTCCCGGAGCGCGGCGAGGCGGTTGTTGAATTCCGCCAGCTTCGCTTCGGCGTTGGAATCCTCGATCTCCGGCACCTCCCGGCCCTCCGATATTTCCAGCGACCGGACGAATTTGTCAATTTTCTCGATGTGGCGGATTTCCTCGGCGGCGAGAAACTGGAAGGTCTGCCGGACCAGGTCGCTCTCCGCCTTGCGGGCGGCCTCTTCGAAAAACGCCCGGCCCTCGGTCTCGAGCCGTCGGGCGATGCGGAACGGTTCGAGGATATCGGGTTTGTCGTGCGGCTCGCTCATCGTTGTCTCTCCGCAGCCGGGTGGCCGGCCGCGCCGCCGGGCCGGGCGGCCGCCGGCTAGTAGTCCTTTCGCTCAAACATCGCCACCGTAATCCCGACCAGGACGACCGCAAAGAGCAGGCTCGACCAGAGCGGCAACCAGGATTCCACCGGCCGCCCGAGGGCGAGGCTTTGGGTGACCTCGCCGAGCTGGCTCGTTTTCGGCAGAACGTAGTACAGCCCGCTCACGATCCCGGTGACGAACCGGCTGTCGATGACATTTTGCACGGCCTCGTGGTACTGCAGGAGGACCTGGGCGATCCACATCACGAACGCCATCATGATGCTCACCGCGAACGATCCGGTCAGGATGCCGGAGAAAGCGGTCACGCTCAGCCAGACGAAGAGGGCGGCCATGTTGAGCGCGAAGATGTAGAGCAGCCGGACGTCGGCAAACCCCCAGGCCGCGTAGAATGCCAGGAAAGTCACCAGCCCGCCGGCCACGATCGTCGCGCCGTACACCGCCCAGATGCTGAACAGCTTGTACAGGAGCAGCGCGGCGCGCGATACCGGCTTCGACAGGTAGTACTCCGCCCGCCCCCGGACCAGCATCGACGGAATCAGGCCGGCCGTGCCCATGACGGTCAGGAAAACGAGAAACGAAAAGTAGGTGTCCATCGCCCCCACGGCCACTTTCTGGGCCAGGCTCGCGATGGGATCCTCGCTTCCGGAATTCATGTTGATTTCGATCTTCATCGAGTGGGAGGCGATCGTCATCAGCACCGCGATCACCGTCACCGCCACGTAAATCCAGATCAGCTTGCGCTCGACCATTTCCTTGAACGTATCCTGGAGCAGCCCTCTCATATGCCGGCCTCCGTGGATGGCGGTTCGGGGGTCGTGATGGTCTCGATGAACGATTGCTCGAGCGTGATGCGCATGGGGCGGATCATCCGGATCGGAATTTTCTTGATGCGCAGCTCGTCGATCACCCAGTTGATGTCCTCTTCGCTTTCCAGTTCGACGATCATCCCGCGGGCCGAGAGTTTGATGATCTTGCCCATGCCCTCCGGGAGACTGAACAGGAGGTTGCCGATCGCGGCCTCGATTTCAAACTGGCTCCGCCGGCTGGTGAGTTCCTCGACGGTCGCCGTCTTGACGAGCCGCCCGCGGTTGAGGATCGCCACCCGGTCGGCCACCGACTCCACCTCCGACAGAAGGTGGGAATTGAGCACGATCGATTTGCCCTCGGCCCGGATCGTCCGGAGCACCTCGCGGATCTCGACCTTGCCGACCGGGTCGACGCCGTCGGTCGGCTCGTCCAGGAGCAGGATATCCGGGTCGGAGACGAGCGCCTGGGCGATGCCGATGCGCTGTTGCATCCCTTTCGAGTACTTCTTGAGCTTGGTGTCCCCCCACCGGTCCATGCCCACCAGGTGGAGGAGGTTGGCGGCGCGCGACCGGGTCTCGGCGGCGCTCATCCTGAACAGCCGCCCGGTCGCGATCATCAGGCCGAGGCCGGTCAGGTGGCTGGGAAAGCGATGGTTCTCGGGCAGGTACCCCAGGCGCTGCCGCGACCGCGCGTCGGTGGGCTTGTGCCCGCTGACGATGACGTTGCCCGAGGTGAGCCGGGTGATCCCCAGGACGACCTTGAGAAACGTCGTCTTGCCCGCCCCGTTCGGACCGAGGAGGCCGAAGATCTCCCCTTCGGCCACCGAGATGTTCACCGCCTCGAGGGCCACAATCCCGCGCTGGCGGAGTCCGCCGCTGTAGACCTTGGTCAGATCCTGACTGTCGATAACGTTCATAGATCTTCCGCCCGATTTGGTTTTCCGCAAACCCGGGGTTCCCGGCCGCCGGCGCGCGGTTGTCCGCCGCTCCCCCCGGGTCCTGCCTTCGCCGCCCGCACCCTGCCGCAATCAAAGCCGGTGAAGGGATTCGAACCCCCGACCTACTGATTACAAATCAGTTGCTCTACCAGCTGAGCTACACCGGCGTGCAACTCCGTTAATGTACGCGCCCGCGGGCCGAAAGTGTCAAGGTTTTACCGGGGTCCCGGCTGCTTCCGCTTCACTTTGGGCCCCTGCGGCGTATCCTCCAGAACGTAGCCGCGGGCGAGCAGTTCGTCGCGGATGCGGTCGGCCGCGGCGAAATCGCGCCCGGCGCGGGCCGCCGTCCGCTTTTCAACCAGAGCCATGATCTCCGGCCCCACGGCCTCGTCCGTGCCCCGCTCGTAGGTGAAATTCAGCACCGTATCGACCCGCCGGATCGCCGCCAGCGCCCTGTCCCGCTCCTCGGCCGCGAGCGTTCCCTCGGCCCGCAGCCGGTTGATGTCGCGGACGAAATCGAACACGGCCGCCAGCGCGCCCGAGATGTTCAGGTCGTCGTCCAGCGCCTCCTCAAACCCGGCCAGCATGCGGGCGGTGATCGCCTCGGCCGCGCCGCCGGAGGCCGCGCCCCCGGCGTAGTCCTCGAGATTGGCGATGAAGTCGTTGTAGCGCTCCAGCGCGCTCTTGGCCGCCTCGAGCCCCTGGAACGTAAAGTTGAGCTGCTGGCGGTAGTGGGTCGAGATGAGCACGTAGCGCGTCTGGGCGCCGCTGTGCCCCCGGGCCAGCAGATCGCGCAGCAGGTAGTAATTGCCGAACGACTTCGCCATTCTCCGCCCCTCGACTATGAGGTGTTCGGCGTGGAGCCAGTAGTTGACGAAGGGCTCGCCGGTGGCCCCCTCCGACTGGGCGATTTCGTTCTCGTGGTGCGGGAAGATGTTGTCGACCCCGCCGCTGTGGATGTCGAAGTGGCGCCCGAGGTACTTCATCGACATCGCCGAACACTCGATGTGCCAGCCGGGACGCCCCTTGCCGAGCTCCGTCTCCCAGTACACGTCGCCGTCCTTCTCGTCCCACGCCTTCCACAGAGCGAAGTCCGAGACCGAGTCTTTCTCGTACTCATCGACCGCCACCCGCGCCCCGGCTTTCAGATTGGCCCGGTCGATGTGCGCCAGCCGGCCGTAGGCCGGGAAGCGCTCGATGCGAAAGTACCAGTTGCCGCCGACCTCGTACGCCAGCCCCTTGGCGATGAGTTCCTTGATGATCTCCACCATCTCGGGAATGTGGTCAGTCGCCGCCGGGTAGACCTCCGCCCGCTCGATGCCGAGCGTGTCGAGGTCCTCGAAGAACGCGTTGGCGTAGCGGGTCGTGAACTCCTTAAGCGATACGCCTTCCTTCTGCGAGTCCCGGATCGTCTTGTCGTCGACGTCGGTCAGGTTCATCACCTGGAAGACCCGGTACCCCTTGTACTTCAGGTACCGGCGGAGCAAGTCTTCGAACATGAAGGTGCGGAAATTGCCGATGTGGGCGAACCCATACACCGTCGGCCCGCACGTGTACATGCGCACCTTCCCCGGCTCGATCGGCCGGAACTCCTCCTTCTCGCGGTTCAGCGTGTTGCGGAATCGCAGGGGCATGGATCAGACCTCCGTGAGACCGGCCACCGTCCGGGCGTCGAGTTTGCGCACCACCGCCGCGATGAGCCGGACCGTGTTGTCGTAGTCGTCGCGATTGAGGATGCCGTTGTGGCTGTGGATGTAGCGGACCGGCGGGCCGACCACCACCGACGGGACGCCCGTCCGCGACATGTGAATGCGCCCGGCGTCGGTCCCGCCCCGCTCCATGTAGGAGAGGTGGTACGGAATTTTCAGCTCCTCCGCGGTGTCGGTGACGAGATCGCGCAGCCGGCGGTTCGGAATCATCGAGGCGTCGAACAGCAGGATGCCCGGGCCGCCCCCCAGCTTCTCGGCCTTCTTGAAACCGTCGGGCGGGATGTCCTGGCCGATGCCGACATCGACAATGAGCGCCGCGTCGGGGTCGCCCAGGTGGGCGAGCGTCTGCGCCCCCCGCAGCCCGACCTCCTCCTGCGTCGAACCGGCGCCGAGGAGCGTGTTCGGGTGCCCCTCGCCCTTGAGCGCGCGGAAAACGTCGATCACCACCGCGCAGGCCATGCGGTTGTCGAACGCCTTGGACAGATACATCCGCGGATTCCCCATGATCGTGAAATCGGAATCGGGGATGATCGGGTCGCCGAGCTGGATGCCGAGCGCCTCCTTGGCGTTGAATCCCTCCTGCACCCCCACGTCGATGAACATGTCTTTCAGCTCGAGCACTTTCTTGCGCTCCTCGGCCTCCAGCATGTGCGGGGGCTTGGAGCCGACGACCCCGATCACCGGACCCTTGCGGGTGATGACCCGCATCCGCTGACCGAGGGCCACGTGACCCCACCAGCCGCCCAGGGGGAGAAACTTGATATACCCCTCGGATGTGATCTCCCTGACCATGAACCCGACTTCATCCATGTGCCCGGCCACCATGACCCGCGGGCGGTCGGCCGTTCCCTTCTTCCAACCCATGATCGAGCCCAGCCGGTCATACTCGATCCGATCCGCAGTCTCTCTCAACTCGCGCGCCATCAGGCGGCGCACTTCTTCCTCATACCCCGACACGCCGTTGGCTTCGGTGATCTCTTTCAGGAGTTGCTCGGTCCTGTCCACGATATCCTCATTTCCTCTATAGCGGTCTTCTCGCGTCATCAGCTTCGGTTTGCGCCCGCAAGGCGACAATATAGCCGGCCCGCGGCTGCTCGTAAACCCCTAAAAGCGAAGATGGTCGGCCAGTTCCGCCAGGGCTCCGATCCGACGGCGGGCCAGCGGCATCTCCGCCGGATACTCCCGTCCCGCTTTCATCTTCAAAATCGCCGGCATCCCCACCCCGTGCGGTCCCTCGATGTCCTCCACGTACCGGTCGCCGATGTAGACGCATTCCGCCGGCCCGTACCCGGCCTGGTTGGCCGCCTGGACAAAGATGTCGGGGTGCGGCTTGCGCTTGCCGAAGGTGGAGGAGAAGATGGTGAAATCGAAGAAGCGGCTCAGCCCGAACCGCCGGAGTTCCCGCAGGTGCACGTCTTCCGGAAACACGGTGTTGGAGATGAGTCCGACCGCCGGGACCGCCGCCCGGATTCTCTCCAGCGTGGCCACCGCGTCGTCGTACGCGTAAAGAAGCCGGTCGACCGGGCGGTAGAACTCCTCGAAAAACCGGGCGGCCAGTTCGTCGCTGTAGGGAATCTCCAGCTGGGCGCACAGCGCCCGCGCCGCCTCGGGAACCGTCCATTCGGTCAGCGTCTCCCACGCCCGTTGCCGCAGGGGCGCCTTGGCGCGCTCGAACGAAACGTGAAATTCCTCCTCCTCCGGCACAGCGTACCCCTCGTCGACCAGCCACTCGCGCGCCTCCAGCGCGCAGAGCCGGGAGAGCTCGTCCCACGACACCGCTTCGTACTCGATCAGGGTCGAGCCGAGATCAAAGAGCACCGCTTTCGGCCGGAGGTCATCCACGGCGGCGCCGTGCCTTCTTCAAAGCCGACGACATGATGCGGTCGATCAACTGCGGGAAGTCGATCCCCACCGCCCGGGCCGCCATCGGCGACAACGACAGCTCGGTCATCCCGGGGAGGGTGTTGAGTTCCAGGAACCAGCAGGACCCGTCGGCCGCCATCATGTAATCCACCCGCACCAGCCCCTCGCAGCCGAGCAGGCGGTAGGCCGCCGCCGCCTCGGCCTGCAGGCGGTCCCTCACCGCATCGGGAACGGGCGCCGGCGCCAGGTACTCGGACATTCCCTTGGTGTACTTGGCCTCGTAATCGTAGAGGCCCTTCTTTGGCCGGATTTCGACCACCGGGAGCGGCTCGCCGTCAAGCACCGCCACCGTCAGCTCGCGTCCCCGGATATACTTTTCGATGAGCACTTCGGGTGATTCCTGCGCCGCCTGCGCGATCGCCCGGGGCAGCCCGTCCCAGGATTCGAGCCGCGTCAGCCCCACCGTCGACCCGCTCGCATTCGGCTTGACAATCGCCGGCAGATCGAATTGCCCGCGGATGCGCGCTTCGTCCTCGTCCGTCGATCGCCCCTGCCCGGCGCGCACGAGGGCAAAGGGCGGCGTCGGCACTCCCGCCGTCGACACCAGCCGCTTGGTCAGCGCCTTGTCCATGGCAATCGCCGAGGCCCGCATGCCCGAACCCGTGTATCGGACTCCGGCGAGGTCGAGCAGGCACTGGATCGTGCCGTCCTCGCCCGTTCCGCCGTGGAGCGCCAAGAGGACAATATCAACATCGCGCAGATCGGGCGCGGCCAGGGCGCGCAGCAGGGCGGCGGCGTCGACCGCGAGCGACCGGAAGTCGGTTTTGGCGGCCTCCGCCAGGGCGAAATGTCCCCCGCCGTCCAGAAGCGACTGCCCCGTGGCCGGATCCAGAGCGCGCACCTCGTGGCCGAGGCGGCGGACGGCTTTGCACATTGCCTCGCCCGAGTGCAGCGACACGTCGCGTTCGGAGGAGTCGCCGCCCGCGAGTATAAGAACTTTCATTTCGACCTCGTTCTCACCTGCTGGATTTTCCACGCTACCAGGGCAGCCGTCGCCAGCCCCACGATCGGCCAAACAATCATGTTGTACGTCCGGAAATAGTCGGCAATCCGCTGGAGGTTATCAACAACAACCATGGCGAGGTAGAAGAGGGCCGCCGTGAACACGATGTAGGACAGCAGCGAGTAGACCGCCATGCGCCGGACCGGGTAGCGGGCGATGCCCGCCCCCAGCGCGATAGCGCTCCGCAGGCCGATCACGAACCGCGAGCACACCAGAAGGAGCCCCCCCCAGCGCGCCAGGTGCCTTTCGAAAGCCAGGATGTCCGCCGCCGAGAAATACTTGTAGTCTTTGACCAGGAAATACTCGCGGCCGTAGCGGCGGCCCACACCGTACATGAGCATGACCGAACTCATCCCCCCCGCGAGCACTAGCGCGAAACTCAGGTACAAATCCAGCCGCCCCGCCCCGACCAGCGCCCCGGCCGCCGCAATGAAACTGTCGCCGGGAAAAGGCGGGAACACGTTCTCCATGAAGCAGGCCGCGAACAGCGTCACGTACACCAGCCCGGGGCCGAACGTGAACAGGTAGTCCAGGTAGCGGCCGATCTGTTCGGGGTTCTCATTCATCGCCGGCTATCAGACACACCGCGCTCGCGGCGATCCCCTCTTCCCGCCCGACGAAACCGAGTTGCTCGGTGGTCGTGGCTTTCACATTCACCTGCGCCTCCTTGATCCGCAGCACCTCCGCGATTGCCTTGCGCATCGCCGGAATATGCGGGTTCATCCTGGGGCGCTCGGCCATGATGATCGCGTCAATGTTGAGGATGCGGGTATACCCGGCCGACCGCACCAGGTGGCCGACCCGCGACAGGAGCACGGCCGAGTCGGCCTGGCGGTAGGCCGGATCGCCCGGCGGGAACTGCTGCCCGATATCGGGCAGGCCGGCCGCCCCCAGGAGCGCATCCATGATGGCGTGCAGGAGAACGTCGGCGTCCGACCAGCCGGCCAGCCCGCGCTCGTGCGGGATAATCACTCCGCCCACCACCAGCTCGCGGTCGTCGGCGAACGCGTGGACGTCAAACCCGTGCCCGATGCGCAGGTCAGCCATGCCCCTCCCTGGCCAGGAGGGCTTCGGCGATGACCAGATCCTCCGGGGTCGTGATTTTGATGTTGGGTCCGCTCGGCTCCACCACCGTCACCTTGAATCCGCGGCTCTCCACCATCGACGCATCGTCGGTATACCGCCCGGCCGCGCCGGCCGCCTCCCGGTGCGCCGCCATGATGAGATCGTACTGAAACACCTGCGGCGTCTGCGCGCCGTACAGGTAACTGCGGTCCACGGTTGCGATCACGTAGCCGTCGCGCACACGCTTGAGCGTGTCGGGCACCGGGACCGCGAGGATGGCGGCCCGGTCCCGCTTCGCCGCGCCGACGACGCGGTCGATGTCGGCTGGCCGGACCAGCGGCCGGGCGCCGTCATGGATGGCCACGAAACCGGTGGCGATCGGCAGCGCTTCCAGCCCTCTCCACACCGACTCCCGGCGTTCGGTCCCGCCGGAGACGATCTGCTGCACCTTCGCGAACCCGTACCGGTCCACAACCTGTTCTCCGGCGTAGCCGAGATAGTCTTCGGCCGCCACGACCACAATCCGGTCGATGGAGCCGGCCGCTTCGAAGCGGCTGATGGTCCAGGCCAACAGCGGCCGCCCGGCGACTTCCCGAAACTGCTTCGGGACTTCGCCGCCGAAGCGGAGCGACTGCCCGCCGGCGACTATGACGGCTGCGGTGATCATGCGGTCGCGCATCTTTCCGGTTTCGGCGGGACGCCGGCCATGGCGTCCGGCCACGGGCGGGAATATACGCGCCGCCCGGTCCCGACAAAAGCGAATTCAGAGGATGAGCATCGCGTCGCCGTAGCTGTAGAACCGCATCCGCTGCGCGATCGCGTACCGATAGGCCTCGAGGATCCGATCCCGTCCGGCGAACGCCGCGACGAGGATGAGCAGCGAGGAACGCGGGAGGTGGAAATTGGTGATCAGGCGGTCCACGCCGCGGAAGTGGTACCCCGGCCGGATGTAGAGATCGACCATCCCGGCCAGCGGCACGAACCGCCCGTCCCCCCGCACGACCGATTCGAGCGTCCGCACCGAGGTTGTCCCGACGGCCGTGATTCGGCCGCCCCCATCCCGGACGCCGTTCAACACCCGGGCGGCGCTCTCCGGCAGTTCCGCCCACTCCGGGTCCACCACGTGGTCGTCGATGTTGTCCGCCGACACCGGTTTGAACGTCCCCGGCCCCACGTGGAGGGTGAGTCGGACGAGACGGACCCCCCGGCCGGCCAGATCGTGCAGGAGCGGCCGGGTAAAGTGAAATCCGGCGGTCGGCGCCGCCACCGCCCCCGTCCGCGCGCGGTCGGCGAACACGGTCTGGTAACGCCGGAGATCGGCCGGGCCGTCCTCCCGGCGAATGTAATGCGGCAGTGGCACGCGGCCGTGCCGGCGGATGATCCTCTCCCGCGCCGCCCGGGAGGCAAATCCCACCGCCCACCGGCCTTTGCCCTGGTATTCCCGCAGCCTTATCCGATCGTCGCCGAACAGCACGTCCTCCCCCTCGCGGAGCCTCCGCGATGGGCTGACTAGCGCCAGCCAGGCGTCTCCATCCCCCCTGTCAAGCGGACGCACCAGAAACACCTCGACCCGCGCGCCGCTGGAGCGGTTGCCCCGGAGCCGCGCCTTGAATACCCGGGTATCGTTCACCACCAGCGCCTCGCCGTCCTCCAGGTAGTCGGCGATCCGGCGGAACGGCACAATCGTGCAGCCGTCGCCGGCCCGGTCGACAATCATGAGCCGGGATTCGTCCCGCCGGCGCGAGGGAAACTGCGCGACCAACTCCGGCGGAAGGTGGTAGTCGAACTGGCTGATATCCATACGGCGTCCGGCCGCCGGGCGCAACCGGTCCCGGCCGCCGCCACCCATGATACGCAACCGCGGCTGCCTGCGAAACAAATTGATAAGGGCGGTGAACAGCGGTGAAAGACGGCGGCGATAGAAACGAGCATCCTCGCCGGGTGGAATCTCGCCGCGGCAAAGCGGGCGCCGAGGCGCCACCCCGCTAGCCCCCGAACACGGTCAGCCGGTCCACGTAAATCTGCGCCAACTGCCTCTGTTCCGGCGTCAGGTGGGACGGCATCGTCCTGTTCTCGAGGTACTGTTGGAGCGCCTCGACCGCCAGGCGGGTGTCCTCGATGGTCAGGATTTCGCCGGTCTCGGCCTTGAGCTTGTCGCGAAACCGCACCGTCTCGGTGATCAGCACCGCCACCGTGGCGCGCGGGTCGTGGCGGGGGTCGAACATCTGACTGCCCAGCGCCTCGAGCAGCAGCCGGATATCGTCATCCATTCCCGCCCCCTCCGCGCCTCTCCGCCGTCACCAGCGCGAGCGTAAAGCCGTCGTAGCCCTTCGCGCCGACCGTCTGGACCGTCGCCGCCTTGACGCGCGGTTCGGCGGCTGCCAATTCCAGAAAGCGCCGCATGCCGGCCACCCGCGGGTCATCGCTGTCGCGCTCCACCACTTTCCCATGGCGCACAGCATTGTCGACCACGATGAAACCCCCGACCCGGGACAGGTCGAGCGCCCGGCGGAAATACTCCGGGGTGCCCTCCTTGTCGGCGTCGATAAAGGTCAGGTCGAACGGCCCCTCCCCCCTCGCGGCGATCGCCTCCAGCGAGGCGAGCGCGGGTCCGACCCGGATTTCGACCGTCCCGGCGAGTCCCGCCCGCGCGATGTTGGCGCGGGCAACCTCGGCGTGCGAAGAGTTGACTTCGAGCGTGACCAGCCGCCCGCCGGGCGGAAGGGCCCGGGCCAGCCAGATGGTGCTGTAACCGCCGAGAGTGCCGATCTCGAGGATCCGCCGGGCCCCGCACGCCAGCGCGAGCACCTGCAGCAATTGCCCCTGCAGGGGCGTGACCTGGATTGACGGAAGGCCCGCCTCCCGGCTGGCCGCCAGGGCCGACTCCAGCACGGGATCGGGGGGAACGTGGAGAGCGGTCAGATAGCGGTCGACTTCGATCCAGGGTTCGGATTGCATCGTGTTCTTTTCTACAGCAGCCTTCCCTGGCGACCGGTGCGGGGCAGGGTGACGCCGAGGTGTTTCGCGGCGGCCTCGGAGGCCACTCGCCCCTGGCGCGTACGCCGCACAAACCCGATTTTCAGCAGGTACGGTTCCACCATATCGACCAGCGTGTTGATCTCTTCGTTCAGGGTCGCCCCCAGCGCCTCGATACCGACCGGCCCCCCGTGGTAGAATTCGATAATCACGCGGATCAGATTCCGGTCCAGCGCATCCAGTCCGAGCGAATCGACCCCCTCGGCGTCCAATGCCGCGGCCGCCACCTCGGGCGTGATTACCCCCGCCGCCTTGACCTCGGCGAAGTCGCGTACGCGCCGCAGGAGCCGATTGGCGACCCGCGGCGTGCCCCGCGCCCGGCGGGCGATCGTCGCCGCCGCCTCCGTCTCAATCTCCACCTCCAGGAGGCGGGCTGAGCGCAGGACGATGTCGGCCAGCTCCTCCGGCGGGTAGAAATCGAGATGGTAGTACAGCCCGAACCGGTCGCGCAGGGGCGCCGACAGAAACCCCGCCCGCGTCGTCGCCCCGATCAGCGTGAACGGTTTCAGCGGCACGTTGATGACCTTGGCGAACGCCCCCTTGTCCACCACGAAATCGACCTTGAAATCCTCCATCGCCGGATAGATGAACTCCTCGATCACCGGGGTGAGGCGGTGGATTTCGTCGATGAACAGGATATCCCCCTCGTTGAGATTGGTCAGAATCCCCATGAGGTCGCCGGCCCGCTGGAGCGCCGGGCCGGCGGTCGCCACCAGTTTGGTCCCCATCTCGTTGGCGATAATGTACGCCAGCGTAGTCTTGCCCAACCCCGGCGGCCCATAGAACAGCATGTGTTCGACCGCTTCCCCCCGACCCCGGGCGGCATCAAGCGTGACCTTAAGTTTGTTTCGTAACTTATTCTGTCCTATATACTCCGACAAGCGGCTCGGCCGCAGCGTCACCAGCGCCTTGTCCTCGTCGGGAATAATCTGCTCGCCTGACACGATCCGCTCGCGCGCCATCACTCAGCCGCCTTCTTCTGCTGTTCGTTGCGGAAAATCACCGTGATCAAATCCTCGACCCGCGCCGCCTTCAGACCGTGCTTGAGCGCCCCTTCCACCATCCGGTCGGCCTCGCTCCGCGAGTACCCCAGTTGGAGCAGGACCGCGCGGGCCTCCTCGCCGAGCGGCTCGACCGGTTCCGCCGCTTTGGAGAGCGCCTGGTCCTCCTTGGAGAGCGCAAACTTCGCCACCTTGCCGTGCAGTTCGGCGATAATCTTGTTCGCCAGCCGCGCGCCGATCCCCGGCAGCCGGTTGAGTTGGGCCGCGTCTTTGTTCTCAATCGCCGTCGCAATGTCGCGGATCGGCATGACCAGCGACTTCAGAACCTTTTTTACCCCCAAACCGGATACATGGGTCAAAACCGAGAAAAACTCCCGGTCGATCGGGTTGACGAAACCGACCAGGCGGGGGAAATGGGCCGACTTCCGCTCCCCGGCATCGATATAGTACAGCGTCTCGAGACTGATGTCCCCGCCGACTTTCCCGTCGTCGCGCAGCCGCTCGGCCAGGGCCGACGGCAGCATGATTTCGTAGGCCAGGCCCCCCGTCTCCACCAGGGCGGTGTCGTTCTCGATGTTCACGAGCCGCCCGGAGATGCGGCTGATCATACGGCCACCTCGTGGTGCGCGGCCGCCCGGCAGTGGCACAGCGCCACCGCCAGCGCATCGGCCGCATCGGGGGGTTCCGGTGGGCGGGGAAGGTGCAGGGCCGAACGGATCATCATCTGCATTTGCCTTTTGCTCGCCCGGCCGTTGCCCGTCAGCGACTTCTTGATGCGCGTCGAGGCGTACGGGACCACCGCGACCCCGGCCTCGGCCGCTTTGAGGAACACGATTCCTCGGGCGTGCCCCATGATAATCGCCGTGCGCGGGTGACCGTAGTGCGAATACAGCTCCTCAACAGCGATGATATCCGGCCGGAACTGCTCGATCACCCCTTTAATCTCGCACGACAACTCATGCAGGCGCAAGGACATATCATGCCCGCTCGTCGTCCGGATCACACCGGCTTCGAGCACCACCGGCGCTCCCCCGCCGTCCTCGATCACCCCGTACCCGGTGATCTGCAGTCCGGGATCGATGCCTAGCACGCGCATAGGCTCAAGTAAGGCAAAGCCGGCCCGAATTCAACTTAAATCTGGCCGTGCCCAAGTCACATTCGGCTTATGCGCGGCAGCCACCACCCCGTTACAGATGCGATGGCAGGTCCCCCAGCGAGGCAATCACCAGGTCCGGGGCCACCGTTGACTGCCGCACGAGGTACTCGCGGAATTTGCCCGTGCGCACAAGCACACCCCGCAGCCCGGCCCGCTGCGCCCCCCCGATGTCCGTCTCGATATCATCACCGACCATGATCGCTTCCGCCGGCGCCACCCCGATCGCCTCGAGCGCCGCCTGGAAAAATAGCGGCTCGGGCTTGCCGATCGCGGTCGCGCGCTTCCCGCTGGAGTATTCCAGCCCGGTCACGAAACAGCCGATATCGACCGCGATGTCGTCCCCGCTCTGCCAGTAACGCTGCTTGTGCAGGGCGAGCATCTCGGAGCCGTTGACGAGCATGAGAAAAATCCGGTTCACCAGGGCATAGTCCCACCGGTCGCGGTTGTTGCCGATCACGATGTAGTCGGGCCGCACATCGTCGCGCGGGAACTCGGCGAATTCCTCCTGCGTGTCCTCGCGCATGACCAGGAAGACGCTGGGGCGTCCTTTCCTGCGAAGCCACTCGGCACCCAGCGTGGTCGGCGCGACAATCTCGTCCCGCTCAATCGGGTAGCCCCGCTGGCGGATTTCCCGGTAGAGCGTGTCGCGGCTGCGGGTGGTGGTGTTGGTGACGAAGCGCACCGGGAGACGCCGTTCTTCCTTGATGCAGCGGATAGCCTCGTGCGCCCCCGGCGTCGGCCTCTTGCGATCCTGGCTGTCCCAAAGGACGCCATCGATATCGCACAGGATGCCGCTGATTCCTTGCAGTCTTCCTCTTGTCACAGCGAGGCTAAGGTACGCCGATTCGACCGGCGCCGTCAAGATCGGTTCCACCCGGCCCTCGTCGCCGCGCGGACCCCGGCCTGTGCCGGAGTCCGCCGAAGAGCCCCGTCGCTACTGACGGGCGAGGAGAAACTGCACCGCGAAATACCCCGTCCCGTCGAGAGTCTTGAGCGTGAGAGTGCTCGTGGTCACCGAGTGCCAGTACGTGGGGTGCGCAATCCCCTGGGTGAAGGTGAGGGAATTCGGCTTCGTGGAGAACGTGAAGTCGACATGGAGCAAGCCGTCCTTGCTCGAACACAGCCCGCTGGAGTCAGCCTCCAAAACGTACCTCTCGCCGACGCTCGAGAGGTCGGTGGGGAGTTCGCTGCCGCGCGGCGAGTTGCATTGCACGAGTATGTCTTCATCAGAACCTCCCAAACCGGAGTTAGTGTTGTCGGCACAGCCGGACCAGCGCCGGCCGTTTGGTTGCCTCTTTCGCCTTCCGCCAAAGCAACGATTGTGCCGGATCGCACGCACCGGGGGAAGTCTGCGCATGGAAGAGCTCGCCGCTTCCCGCGGCCGGCGTCCGGGCGGCCGCTCAGGCTCGTGAATGCCGCAGAAATAGGTCGGCGGTTCTTCCGGACCGTCGAGACGTCGCATGGTCCGCTGTGCGCGGCTGCGTCGGCCGATCCGGCGACCCGCCTCCGGGCGCTGTCGCGGCGCGGCGACAATCTCCCTCCCGCGCTGTCGCAGATCCCCCACTGTGCCCGTGCTCCCGGGATCGTGGCGGCCTGGCGGCGCCGACGCACAAAAGAACGCGCCGGGCCGCAGACCCTCTTCGGCCTGCTGCCCGGCGCGCTGCAAACTCTCCTCTCCGCCCGGCTACGCCAGCTGCTCCATCAGCCTCTCGTCGATATCGAAGTTCGAGTACACTTTCTGAATATCGTCGTGCTCCTCCAACAGCTCGTAGAGCTTCAGCATCGACGACGCCTCTCCCTCTTTCTCCAGTCTCACCGTGGTTTCAGGAATCATGGTCACCTCGACCGACGCCATCGGGACTCCCTTCTTTTCGAAGGCGGCGCGGACGGTCTCGAGCGCCTCCGCGGGCGTGACCACCTCGAACGAGCCGCTGTCGGTGCGCACGTCCTCGGCCCCGTTTTCCAGCGCGATTTCCATGACGGTGTCCTCATCGGCCGCGGTCTTGTCGATCTCGATCACGCCCTTCTTATGGAACATCCAACCGACGCAGCCGTTCTCGCCCAGGTTCCCGCCGTACTTGGTGAGGAAGTGGCGAATCTCGCTGACCGTGCGGTTGCGGTTGTCGGTGAGGACTTCGAGATAAATCGCTACCCCCGCCGGACCATACCCCTCGTACACCACCGACTCGTAGCTCACGCCCGGCAGTTCGCCGGTGCCTTTCATGATGGCTCGCTTGATATTGTCAGCGGGCATGTTCGAGGCCTTGGCGGCCTGAATCGCGGTGCGCAGACGCGGGTTGCCGTCCGGATCCCCTCCTCCCTCGCGCGCCGCGGTCACGATTTCTTTGATGTGCCGAGTGAAAATCTTGCCTCGCTCGGCGTCGAGTTTGCCTTTTTTGCGTTTGATGGTCGCCCACTTTGAATGACCTGACATGGCCATCCTCCTTGTATATTAAGGCGTTACTATTCTCATATATAATCTCCCATTTACTAAAATATATGATGCCCGCAAACTCCGCAAGAGGCGGAAATCGGCCAAACCATCATTTGCCTGCCCCCGCTCCGATCGGCGCTTGCTCCGTCCGCCCCGTATAATACTTTAGGGTGGCCGCGCTGCCCGCTGGGTTGCGCCGACAATAGCAACCGACTAACAGTCAACAAGTTACAAGGATCATGACAACGATGGCCTCAATCTTCAATAGAATCATCAGACGCGAAATTCCCGCCAAGGTGTTCTACGAGGATGACGACTGCATTGTCATCGCCGATCACCGCCCGAAAGACCGCGTGCACCTGCTCATAATCCCCAAAACGGAAACGCCGTCGTTCTTTGAAGCTCCGCCGGAGGTGCTCGCCATGCTCGATGAGAAAACCAAGCTGGTGGCGCGCCGGCTCGGGCTGGAAAACCACTTCCGCATCCAGATCAACAACGGCTACGGCCAGGAGATTCCCCACCTCCACTACCATTTCCTCTCGAACGAGGGAAGCGAGCGGGTGCACTTTGTGGAGGAATAAGACGACCGGGCGCCCTGACGAATGAGAAATCGAGTTCCCGCGCGATACGCCCGCCCAATGAAGTGGAAGAACTCAGCTTTGACTGCGCCACGCTCCAACTGGCTGGCGGGCCCGGTCTCCGGCCGGGCCTGATCGACCTCGCCCCGGAAGAAAGCGAGAGATCGCCCCGCACACCGCCACCACCCAGAAAAACCCGGCCCAGCCGGCCAGGCCGAAAGTCGTGAATGTCGTGGCCACCCGGTCGGGCCAGTAGGTCCGGTACGCCCAGGTGACGGCCAGGGCGAACAAGGTCGCGAAAAGACCGCTGCCCAGCCAGAAACGCCATTTATCGCGAGCTGTCCGAAAGCGCGCCCCGGTCGCGGGCGCCGGCAGCAGCCACCCCCGCCAAGACCCAGACAGGAGGGCTGATATCCCAAGCAGTGTGCTCGTATGCTGGGCGATCCGGCTCACGGGGATCACCTGTCCGAATGCCCGAACCTGCGCCTGGAGAAACGGCAACGCCCGCGCCAGCTCCCCCCCGGGGTGTGTGAAAGAGTCCCAGAAAAAGTGGGTGAGCGCGCCTATGCCGACCGAGAGGACAACAACACTCCACCCACGCACCCCGTGCGGGTGGAACCGGGCCGTGGCCAGCCCCGAAAATCGGCGGTCCCAGGGGGAGGGCAGATTGGTCAGGAGCGGGTACTTGATCAAACCGTGGAAGGCCAGGGCGAACGCTGTCCCGGCCGGGAGGCAGAACAGGAACAGCCCCGGCCAGGAGTGCGACAGCCCCCGGTCAACCGTCGTCATCACAAGGAAATACAGGAGATCCGGGGCCATAGCCCCGGCCATCAGGCCGGACAGGGAGAGTCGGCGCGGGAGGACCGCTTTCAGCGGCAGGCCGGCGGCGGCATGGGCGACAGTAAACGGCATCGTAGTTCTTCTATCGACATCGGCCTCCGATTGTTTCCTTTGGCCGGAACAAACCGGTTGAATCGGGCCTTTTATTCTGCGATTGTCGTTGACAACTGTATAAGTGTGTGTATCTTACCGATATAGAGTGGTACTATGCCCGGATGCGGGGATAGCTCGCCGACCGTTGTGCCGGCGGTAATCTTTAACAGGCACCAAAAAGGAGGTGTATCTAATTGCCGGGCGTCAGAGTTCGAGACGATGAGTCTTTTGAGAGAGCCCTTCGCCGCTTCAACAAGTTTTGCGAAAAGACCGGAGTACTGAGCGACATCAAGAAGCATCAGCACTACGAGAAGCCGTCGGAAGCCAAGAAACGCAAAATGGCTGCCGCGCGACGCAAACAGAGACGGTTGAGAAGACTATCGAGGTACTAAGTCATCGATGAGTCTGCTTGAAACGATAGACAAGGATCTGACTTCGGCCCTGAAGGCCGGTGACCGCCACAAAGCCACCGTCCTTCGGGGTCTGAAGTCGGACCTGAAGTACAAGAAGATCGACAAGGGCGCGGAGCTGACCCACGAGGATATCATCGCGGTCCTCTCCACCGCCGCCAAGAAACGCCGCGAGTCGATAGAGCAGTTTCAGCGCGGCAACCGCATGGACTTGGTCGAGCAGGAGCAGCGGGAGCTTGACCTCATCACCGCATACCTTCCCAGACAATTATCCGAAGACGATCTGCGCACCCTCATCGCCGAGGCGATCCGGGAGACCGGGGCCCAGTCGGCGGCCGACCTCGGGCGCGTGATGAAAGCGCTCATGCCCAAGGTGCGGGGGCAGGCCGACGGCAAGCTGGTCAACCAGCTGGCCGCGAAAATGCTTGCCAAGTGATTTAAAAATCCCCTACGCTATTCCCAGGTTACATCGCACCCACTTCTTGACAGGAGTCGCAGTGGATGAACTGGGTTGATATTGTGCTCTTCGTGCTCTTGCTGGCGATGGTCATCGTCGGCTCGAAAAAAGGGCTCGTCCGGGAGCTGATGGCGTTCCTGGTATTCCTGATCGCCATTGTCGTTTCCGTCAACTACATCGACCGCTTCGCTGTCTGGGTCTATGAGAAAGTCGGGGGGTCGCCTCTGGTTGCGGCTTTTCTGTCGTTTGCCGTGCTCATCGCTCTCTCCTACGCCGCCTTCAAGCTGATGGGGATGGTCTTCTACAAAGTCGCCAACATCAAATCGATCGGGAAGAAGGACCAGATGGGCGGCGCGCTCATCGGCTTCCTCCGCGGGTGGCTGCTGGTCGGGTTTGTCACACTCCTGCTGTTCCTCCTGCCCATGCCGGCCTCGTTCTATACCGCCTTTGAGCAGTCATTCTTCGGGCCGATGGTCGCCAAGACCGTTCCCCTGGTATTCGAAGGCACCGCGCCGGTGCACCCGCGCAACCGCACCTTCATCGCCAAGATAGAGACGGCTCTGCTGACGGCGCAGACGAGCAACAAGAAGACGACCGATGCCCAGCGGTCCGAGGTCTACGAGGTGCTTCACCAGATGCGCCGCTTCTTTGCCACCTCGGACCCCGCCCAGCCGTGATTTGGCTTTTCTTTCGCGGTCCGAGCGGTATATTTAAGCCGACCGACGGTCGGCTTTTTCTTTGCCTGCCGCCGCCGTCGAGAACGCGAAATGATTGACCAGCATACTCTTGACATACTGGAATATCCGAAGGTGATCGCCCAGGTCGCCGGCCGGTGCCTCACCCCCTATGGTGCGGATGAAGTCAACCGCATACGGCCTCTGTACGACCCGGCTGAGATCGAGCGCCGCGGCAGCGAAATCTCGCAGATGAGGGATATCGTCAGCTTCGGCATGGCCTTCCCCCTCGCCCGCATGGAAAACTGCCGCCCCGAACTTCTCCGCGCCCAGGTGGAAGGGGTATTCCTCGATCCCGAGCAGATCCTCCGCGTCCTCGAACTGGTCGAGGTCTCGATCGCCCTGAACGGGTACGACCGGGAGGGGCGCCCGAAGTTCCCGCTCATCGCCGCCTACCTCGAGCAGGTCCGCGCTTTCCCCGAGCTGAAGGCGGAGATCCGGCGCGCCATTGACGAGAACGGCGAGGTGAAGGACTCAGCGTCGCCCAAGCTCAAGCAGGTGCGGGCGGAATTCGGCGACGCCAAGCGGCGCCTCGTCGCCCGCCTCACCGCCATTCAGGCCGACCGCCCCCACCAGGCCGGCGTGCAGGACGACATCGTGACGATGCGCAACGGCCGCTACGTCATCACCGTGCCGTCGAGCTCCTACCGGGCCAACATGGGGATTCTCCACGACCGTTCGCAGACGGGGGCCACGCTGTACATCGAACCGCCGGAGACCGTCGAACTGAACAACCGGCTCAACCTGCTGCAGCAGGAGGAGCGGCTGGAGATCGACCGCATCCTGCGGGCCATCACCGCCGAGATCGCCCGCCGGGGCGAGGCGCTCCTGGAGAACACGCGGCTGATCGGACGGCTCGACAGTCTGTACGCCTGCGCCAAATATTCGAAAGCGGTCGGCGGGAACAAGCCCGCGCTCGGGCCGGAGTCCTCGTTGAGTCTCGTCGATGCCCGCCACCCGCTCCTCGCGGTCCAGTTCGGCAAGCCCGAGGCCGTGGTCGCCAACAGCCTGGCCCTCGATGACCTCCGCCAGGCAATCCTCGTGACCGGGCCCAACACGGGCGGAAAGACAATTTGCCTGAAGACGGTCGGGTTGGCCGTGCTCATGGCGCAATCGGGGCTCCACATTGCCGCCGCGGATAAATCCTCGGTCGGCATTTTCGAATATGTCTGCGCCGACATCGGCGACGAGCAGTCCATCGAGCTGTCCCTGTCGACCTTCTCCTCCCACGTCCGCAACCTCATCGACGGCGTCCGCAAGGCCTCGCCACGCACGCTGCTGCTGTTCGATGAAATCGGCGCCGGCACGGACCCCAAGGAGGGGGCCGCCCTGGCCGAGGCGATCATCCTGCACGCGATCCGCAAGGGGGCCCGCATGATCGTCACCACCCACTTCTCGCAACTCAAGACGCTCCCGATGGACAACCCTGAAATCGAGAACGCCTCGTTCGAGTTCGACCGCACGACGCTCGCCCCGACCTACCGCCTCCAGCTCGGCACGCCGGGGTCGTCCTACGCCATCGAAATCGCCAGCCGGCTGGGCATGTCCGAGGAGATCACCGAGCGCGCCTCCCGGCTCGTCGGGTCGGGGGAAAAATCGCTGGCCGCGCTCATCTCCTCGCTGGAGAGCGAGCTGGCCGTCGTCCGCAAAGACCGCGCCGAACTGACCGACCGGCTCGCCGAGGCCCGCCGCCTCGAGGACACCTACAGGAGCCGCGTGGATGAACTCACGACCAATGTGGAGGAAACGCGCCGCAGGGCGCTCGCCGAGACGGAGGCTTTCATCGAGCAAACCCGCCGCGAGGTCGAGCAGCTGGTGGCCGATATCCGCCGCTCGCAGGCCGAGCCGCAACAGGTCAAGAACTTTCACCGCTCCCTGCGCGAGCGGGCCAAGGAACTTTCGTCGCTGAAGAAAGCCTCGGAGACCCCGGCGCCGGAGCCGGGCCGGTTCGAAAAGGGCGACCGCGTCGAGATTGTCTCCCTCGGCCAGGCCGGCGAGATTGACGAACTCCTCGGCGACGACCGGGCCCGGGTGAAGGTGCGGAATGTCTTCACCACCGTCGAGATCCGCCATCTCCGCCGGCTCGAAGAGGGCGGTGCGCCGGCGCGGCCGGAGGCGACGGGCGCGCGGGTGTCGGCCCGGCCGGTCGAGTCCCCCGAGATCCACCTGCGCGGCCTGACCGGCGACGAGGCCATCGAAGAACTCGAACGCTACCTCGACCGGGCGGTCGTGGCCGGACTGCACCAGGTGTATGTCGTGCACGGCAAGGGGACCGGCGCCCTGCGCAAACGCATCACCGAGTATCTCCGGGAACATCCGGAGGTCGCTTCCGTGCGGCTCGGCAACTGGAACGAAGGCGGCGCCGGGGTCACCATCGTCAAGCTCAAAGAGTAGCCCATGATTGCGCCCGACACAATCGAGCAGGTCCGCCAGGCCACCGATATCGTCGCTCTCATCGGCCAGTACGTCCGCCTCAAGCGCCAGGGACGGCGCCTGGTCGCCGTCTGCCCCTTCCACACCGAGAAAACCCCCTCCTTCTCCGTCTCCCCCGACCGGCAGATGTACTACTGCTTCGGCTGCCAGCGGGGGGGGACGGTGTTCACCTTTCTCCAGGAGCACGAGGGGATGTCGTTCGTCGAGGCCGTACAGTTCCTCGCCCAGAAAGCCAACATTCACATCCGCGAGGACCGCGAGCGCGACGGCCGCCGGGAGGCGAGCGAGAAGATCGCCTACGCCAACAGCGTCGCCCTCGAGTTCTTCCAGAAGCAGTTGTTTAATCCGCGGTACCGGGCGGCGCTCGAGGACTATCTGATGAAGCGCCGCGGCATCACGCGCGATACCATCCGCGAGTTCCAGCTCGGCCTGGCCGGCGAAGAGTGGGACAGCCTCCTCCGTTTCGCCCGTCCCAAAGGCCTCTCCCCCGAGGATCTCGTCGAATGCGGACTGGCCCTGTATTCCGACAAGTCCCGCCAGCACTACGACCGTTTTCGCCAGCGCCTCATGATCCCCATTTTCAACCTGAGCCAGAAGCCGATTGCGTTCGGCGGGCGAACGCTGAAGAAGGGCGAGACGGTCAAGTACATGAATTCGCCGGAGACGGCGCTCTACTCCAAGGGCAGTGTCCTGTACAATCTCAATTTCGCCCGCGATCCCATTCGCAGCGAAAACGCCGTCTTCGTAGTCGAGGGCTACTTCGACGTCATCTCCCTCTGGCAGGCGGGCGTGAAGAACGTCGTGGCCTCGTCGGGAACCGCTTTCAGCTTGCCGCAGGCCCGGCTTTTGGCCCGCTTTGCGGAGAGCGTCTATCTCTTTTTCGACGCCGACTCGGCCGGCCGGGCTGCGGCCCTCCGCTCGGTCGACGTGCTCTACGACGCGGGGCTGGAGGTGAAGGTTGTGGTGGCGCCGCCGGGCGAGGACCCCGATTCGGTGGCGCGCGCGCACGGCCGCGAGAAAATCGAGCAGCTCCGCCGCGCCGCGGTTGGATACATCACATATCGAACGCAGGATATCGACGTGCGCCGCGCGGGCATCATCGGGCGGGAGAAGCTGGTCAAAGAATTCGCCGCCCTCGGAGCGCGCATCGCCGATCCCACCCGCCGCAGCCTCTTCTGGGAGGAGGCGGCCACGGTGCTCGGCCTCAATCCCGACCTGCTCATTTCGGCGGCTCCGCGGGAGGCGGCTGCCGCCGAGACCGCGCCGGCCAAGCGGGCGCGGAAATACGATCCACTCGCCCTCCACCTGCTCTCCCTCATGCTCCATAACCCGGGCGCCATTGACGCGGTTTTCGAACGCGTGGCCCCGGAGGATTTCGAGGCCCCCGAACTGACCCGGCTCTATGCCGCCATGGCCCGGCAGTACCGCGTGACCGGCGAGATCGACGCCCGCGGACTGGTCGACACCGCGCAGGACGAGGCCTTTCAGTCGCTCATCGCTGCGGTCGCCGCCATCGAATGGGAGCCCGACAAAGTGGAGGCCGAGGCCCGCAAGATGCTGAAGGAGTTCCTCACGCAGAGAAGCCGCGCGAGCCTTCCCGAACTGAAACGGCAGCTCGCCGAGGCGGAAGCGGCCGGGGACCGGGAGGCGATCGCGCGGCTGATGGCGGAGATTCACCGCCGGGTGCAATGATGCTGCGCTCGCTGACCATCCGCAATGTCGCGCTGATCGACGACGCCGAGCTAGAGTTCGGCCCCGGTCTGATCGCCCTGACCGGCGAAACGGGGGCCGGCAAATCGGTCATCGTCACCGCCCTCGCCCTCGCCCTGGGCGGCCGGGCCGACCGCGAATTCATCCGCCACGGCTCCCCCACCGCCGCCATCCGGGCGGTGTTCGAAGATCCCGCGACCCGCACCCGGTGTGAGGTCTTCCGCGAGATCGCGGAGACGGCGGGGACCTCGAAGCTGACGATCGACGGCGCCCCGGCCGCTGTGGCCCAGCTCCGCGAGCGGGCCGCGCCGATGGCGGAAATCCTCGGCCAGCACGCCGGGCAGATGCTCATGAACGAGGACAACCACCTGTTGTTCCTCGATCGCTTCGCCGGCCTCGAGCCCGGGCGCGGCGAGGCGGGGCGGCTGTTCCGCGAGTGGCGCGAGACGGCCGAGGAACTGCGCCGCGTGCGCAGCCGCCGCGACCAACTGGCCGCCGAGCGCGAGCTCCTGATGTTCCAGCAGGCGGAGATCGAGAAGGCGCAGGTGCGGGCCGGCGAGGAAGAAGGACTTGAGCGCGAACGCCGCATCCTTGATGCCGGCCGCAGCCTCATGGAATCGGCAACCAGGATCACCGACGCGATCGGGGGCGACGACGAAAGCATCCTCGACCGCCTCCAACTGGCGCGCCGGGAGCTGGATAAGATGGCCGCGGTCGACCCCGCCCTGGAAAAGCAGGCCGAGACGCTCGCCGAGATCGACTTCCAGCTCGAGGACCTTCGCCGCCACCTCGAGCAGTACGGCGCTTCGATCGAGGACAACCCGGCGCGGCTCGAGGAAATCAACTTCCGCCTCGATGAGCTCTACGGCCTTAAGAGGAAATACGGCGGGTCGGAGGAGGCGGTGCTGGCCGCGCTCGAGCGCATTCGTGAACAACTCAAGGAACGTCCCGACACCGATTCGCTCATCGCGGCGCTGGAACGGCAGGCTGAACAGTGCGCCGCAACATACGCCGACCACGCCCTCCGGCTCACGGCCGCCCGCCGCCAAGCGGCGGCCGATCTGCGCACCCTCGTCATTGAGGAACTCGCGGAGCTCGCCGTCGACCACGCCAGTTTCCTGTGCGACTTCGCATACGAAGAGGACGAGGGGGGCGTGATCCTCGGCGATCGCGCCGTGCGGCCGCACGAAACCGGCCTGGAACTGGTCCGCTTCCTGTTTTCGGCCAATCCCGGCGAACCCCTCCGGTCGCTCGTCAAGACCGCTTCCGGCGGCGAGATCTCGCGGGTCCTTTTGGCCCTCAAGTCCGCCGAACTTCGCCATGGCCGGCTGGGACCCGGTCTGCTCGTGTTCGACGAGGTGGACGCCGGCATCGGCGGCCGGACGGCCAACGAGGTGGCCCGCAAATTGAAGAAACTGTCGGTCTCGTGCCAGGTCCTGGTGATCACGCACCTGCACCAGATCGCCCGCCTGGCCGACCAGCACTTCGTCGCGGAGAAGACCGTCGCCCGGGGCAAGGGAAAGCGGACCGTGATCACGGTGCGGCGGCTCGACGGCGCCGCCATCCGGCAGGAAATCGACCGCATGGTCGCCCTCCCCGAACCGCCGGGCCGCTAAGCGCTCCCGTCCCGGCGCCCGCCGGCCGGAGAGCTTTATGGACGGCCGGAGACAAGTTTTCAGTTGCATCGCCGAGGAGCGGCTCCGGATATTTCTCTTGGCTCACCGTTGCCTGTGTTCTTTGGCCCTTTATGTGAAGGAGAGAACAGTTCATGGCCATGATCAAAGAATTCAAAGAATTCGCCATGCGCGGCAATGTCGTCGACATGGCGGTCGGTATCATTATCGGCGCCGCGTTCGGCTCGATAGTCAAGTCGCTTGTCGATGACGTCATCATGCCCCCGATCGGCTTGCTGCTCGGCAATGTCGATTTCTCCAGCCTCTTTGTCACGCTCAAGGAGGGTGCGACAGCCGGACCCTACGCCACTCCCGCCCTCGCCAAGGCGGCCGGGGCGGTCACCCTCAACTACGGCCTCTTCATCAACAGCATCATCAGCTTCCTCATCGTCGCTTTCGCCGTCTTCCTGCTCGTGAAGAATGTCAACCGTCTCAAGAGCAAGATGGAGACGCCGGCTCCGGCGGCGGTCCCGACCACCCGGGAGTGTCCGTTCTGTCTGTCGACCATTCCTAAGGCCGCGACGCGCTGCCCGCACTGCACGTCGCAGGTGCAGGCCGACAAGGTCTGATTGCGCACCTCGGCTCGATACCGCACGGCGCCGCTCCGGCCGGGGCGGCGCCGCAGCTTTTTCGCGGCCGCGGAATCGGCCGGCGCTCCGCCGTGTGCCGGCGCCGGAAATCTTCTTGCCCGATGGCGGTCCGTACCGTAGTTTTGGAGAAATCGGCGCCGGCGGCATTCCCGCAGTCGGCGGGCCTCGAACCGGTCACACTCCTGAGGAGGTTCTTGTGAGAGTTTTCCTGTCGGCATGCGTTCTCGCAGGCGCGCTCGCGCTCGTCATCGGCTGCAGCAGCCCGCAGACCGCCAAGATCGGCGATCGCGTGAAAATCGAATATGTGGGAAAGACCGATGACGGCGTGGTGTTTGACAGCACGACGGCCGGCCAGGGCATCGATTTCGTCATCGGCCAACGGCAGGTGATCCCCGGCTTTGAAAACGCCGTCGTCGGAATGGCTGTCGGCGAGACCAAGTCCGTCTCCATCCCGCCGGAAGAGGCTTACGGACCCCACCGGCCCGAACTCACCCACACCTACCCGGCCGACAGCTTCCCCGACAACATCCAGCCGGAGCTCGGGATGCAGCTCCAGATGCAGACGCCCGACGGCCAGCCGGTGACTCTCGTCATCACCGCCATCGATCGGGACAGCAATGTTACGGTCGATGCCAATCACCACCTCGCCGGCAAGACCCTTCTGTTTGATCTGAAGCTGGTGGAGATCATGGCGGTCGCGGGTGACGGGGCCGAGGAATAGGGCGCGTCAGCCAATCCGTTGTCTCACGGGGCGGTTTCGCCCCGTTTTCTTGTTCGGCCGGCCAACCCATTGCGTTACCGCACGTTACCGCGAGCTTCCCCGGGGCCTATCGGCCCCCCCGCGCGCCGGTCGCTCCTTTGCGGCGCGATTTTCGAATATTCCCGCCCCCCAGTTCGTAATGATCTGGAAGGAACAATCGCACGGTTGAAACGAGACATGGTCGCCATGCGTACGGACACTACCCTGATTTCGGCATGTGTCGCCGGAGATAAGAAAGCTTTCGGGCAGCTCGTGGAGCGGCACAAAAAGCAGGCCTACCTCTGGGCGCTGGGGTTGGTCGGCAACAAGGATGACGCCTACGACATTTCGCAGGAGGCCTTTCTGCGGGCCTACCGGTCGCTCGACCGTTTCGACCGGACTCGGCCGTTCGCGCCGTGGTTTTACGCCATTGTCGCCAACCTGTCCCGATCCTGGCTGCGGCGCCGCGCGCTGCAGAACCGTCGCTCGGTTGACCTGGACGACGTCTCCTACCTGCTCACCACCGAGAGCACGCCCGAACAGGAGTACGCCCGCAAGGCGCTGGTGGGGCAACTGCGCGCGGCGCTCATGCGGCTGCCCTACAACGACCGCGAGATCATCGTCCTCCAGCACTTCCGCAACATGTCGTACGACGAGATCGCGGAGCTGCTGGGAATCCCGCGCGGCACGGTCATGTCGCGGTTGTACTACGCCCGAAAGAAACTCGCCACCGAAATGAGGCACTGCCATGCGTAACGAGATCCGAGAGCTCCTGGTCGGCTATCTCGACGGCGAGCTGTCCGATGAGGAGCGGACAGCGGTCGAGGCAGCCCTTGCCGAAGACCCCGATCTTCGGGCCGAGCTGGAGGAATTCCGCAAACTCAAAGAGGTGACCGGTATGGCTCAGTATGCCGACCTGCCGCCGCAGGTCTGGGAGCAGTATTGGGAATCGCTCTACCGCAAACTCGAGCGCGGGGCGGGGTGGATATTCCTCTCGCTCGGTGCCATCGTTCTCCTGGGCTTTGGCCTTTACGAAGCCTTCCGGGGGATGTATTATGATCCCCTGATCCCGCTGTGGGTCAAGGTGGGCGTCTCCGTCGGCGCGGCCGGCGTCGTCATCCTGCTGGTGTCGTACGGACGGGAGCGCTATTTCGCGTTCACGCGCGACCGGTATCGGAGGGTCCTCAGGTGATAGTTACTACCTCGGAGTTCATTGCGCACAAGCGCATTGCCAAGACGCTCGGGCTGGTGCGGGGGAACACGATCCGCGCCCGCCACCTCGGCCACGACATCGCCGCCCTCTTTCGCAACATCATCGGCGGCGAAGTCAACAACTACACGAAGCTGATCGCGGAGGCCCGGGAACAGGCGCTGGACCGGATGATTGAGGAAGCCCGCGGCCTGGGCGCCAACGGCATCGTCGCCGCCCGCTTTGCCACGGCCGAGATAATGGCCGGCGCCGCCGAGATCGTCGCCTATGGAACCGCGGTCGTTCTTGAGGACGAGTAGTCGCCTCTTTGCCGGGGCCGGCCGCGCGGCGGCTTGACATGACGCCCGTGCGCCGTTAATTGCGTCATGGCCGATAGCCCGACCGACACCCCGCGTTCCCCGCTCGCGCCGCCCCGGGCCGTGGCGTTTCTTTTCGGCGCCTACCTGGTCGGTCTGATCGTGTTCGCGGCCGCGCGCCTGGTCTTCCTTCTGCATTTCCCGCACGAGGTGCGCGCCGCCGGCCTCGGTCCCCTCCTCCTCGCTTTCGCCGTCGGCCTGCGCTTTGACACGGTGGTCATTGCTGCCGTTCTCCTGCCGCTGGTGGCAGGACTCCCCTTTCTCATGCGCCGCCCGCGCCTCGGCCTCGCCATCATTTACCTGGTGGCCGTCTGCAGCGTCCTCTTCCTCCTCCTGCTCGGCGACATCCGCTTCTTCGAGGAATTCGATAACCACCTGAATTTCCACGTCATCGACTACCTCACCGAGGGGCGAACGGCCTGGAACCTTGTCTTGTTCGATTCCTCGTTCTGGTCGCTGACCGGGGTGTGGGTCGCCCTGGCCGGGCTGCTCACGCTCGGCCTGCTCGTCGTCCGGCGGCTGGTCCGGCCGCTCCCGCTGGTGCGCCGCTGGCCGGTCGCCACCGGCTACACGGTGCTGCTCGTGCTGCTGGCGGCGCTGGGTATTCGCGGCCGGGTGGATCTCGCCCCCATCGACTGGGGAGTGGCCTACTTCAGCCACAATCACTTCATCAACCAGCTCGCCCTCAACGGCGTGTACACCCTCGGGCGCACCGCGACCGAGCACGACGGCCGGCTCTCCGCCCTCCGGCCGCCCGACCGCTGGGAGTTCACCGAGTTCTCCGAGGCCATCGACACCGTCCGGGCCATGCTCGACCTGCCCGGCGACACCTGGCTGGAGCCGGGCCGGTCGCTCCGGCGGACCACGCATCAGCCGGAACCGAAATTCGGCTTCCGGCCCAACATCGTCCTTGTCCTCATGGAGAGTTTCTCCGGCCGCAATACCGGCGTGCTCGGCTCCCCGGAGAACCTCACGCCCTGTTTCGATTCGCTTGCCCGCCGGGGGATCCTCTTTTCGAATTTCTTCGCGACCGGCACGCGGACCTCGTACGGCATCGCCGGCGCCATCGGTTCCTTTCCTTCGGTCCCCGGCCGGTCAATCCTCAAGCGCTATGAAGCGCGCCACCCCTTCGTGATGCTGTCGGAGATTCTCCGCCGCCGCGGCTACGTCAATGCCTTCATTTACGGCGGCGACCTTGTCTTCGACAACATGGGGGGATTTCTGCGGACGAAAGCGTACGACCGCATCCTCGGCGAGGAGGATCTTGGGCGGGAGCGGTCGTTCTCCAAGTGGGGGATTCCGGACCACCTCCTGCTCCGCAGCGCGCTCGAGCTGGCCGACACCCTCCCCCGGCCGTTTCAACTGACCATCCTGACGCTCTCCAATCACAGTCCGTTTGAATTGCCCGACTCCTCCGTGCGCCGCTATCAGGGGGACGACCGGCTCTCGCGGATCTACAATGCGCAGATCTATGCCGACTGGGCGATCGGCCGGTTCATGGCAGAGGCGGCCGACCGGCCGGTCTTCGACAGCACCATCTTCGTCTTCACCGCCGACCATGCTCTCTGGGGCGTGGCGAGCAACTCCCTGAGCCCCGTGAACCTCCACATTCCCCTGCTCATCTACGGCCCGGCGCTGCTGGGCGACTCGGGGCGCACGATCGCCACCTACTCGGGGCAGTGCGACCTGCTCCCCACCCTCATGGGACTCCTCGGAGGGGACTACACGCACGAGAGCTGGGGACGGGACATCCTCCGAGTCCCCCCCGCCGACTCCGGCTTCGCCATATTCAACAGCTCGTATCGGATAGGGTATCTCGTCCCCGACTTCTTTCTGCTGGAACACCTCGGCGGCAAGCCCGGCCTGTTCGACCCCGACTTTCTCGGACAGGAAGAGGCCATGGTGAACGAGCAGTACCCCGATGTTCTCCGGCGTCTGCAGAGGCGGCTGCACTACTACCTGCAGGCCGCCGAGCAGGCGACCCTCCCGGAGGCGCAGCGGCGCGGGCTTTAGCGCCCGCCCAGGCTGACCCGCAATCGAATCTCATGCCGGCCGAGACGCGATTTGCCCGGATCCTCCGCCCCGTCGCGGCGCGGCGGCTCGTCGGCGGTCGGAAACAGCGGACCGTCCACCATGAGCCCGCCGCCCGCAATTTCGTTCAGCAGATCCGCCTCAGCCCGCCCGCCCCACTCCAGCACCACCCCGACTTCCGCATCCGGCGCCGCGGGCACCCGGTACTGCCGAACGGCCGACTTCCCCAGCGGCACCTGGAACTCGTAGACGAAGAAACCCTGGTCGAAACCGGCGGCGGCCGATGGTCCCTCCTCCCCGGTGGCCGGAATCGGTTTGGTCTCAATTTCATCGCGGATGGCAATCCGAAGTTCTTCCGCCCGGAGCGTGTCGCCGGGCGCCGCTGACCGCAGGCGGCGAAGCTCGGCCTGCAACGCCGCCGGCACGCCGTCGGTGCCCGCCGGCATTCCCCGATAGTGAAGCACGAACCGCTCGCCGAACCCCCCCGTCGGATCCAGCGCGAGCGTCAGCCCCTCGCTCCTGATCTGGGCCGCGTACTGGGGGTCGCGGAACCGCAGCAGCACGAACAGGCGTTCGCCGTCGGTGGCCGCCCCCACGACGACGCGGTCGGCTTCGATGTACCGCGCGCTGAGCGCATCCCAGTCCCGCGCCGCGCCATCGGCCGCCAAGCCGTCGCTGCGGTCGGCCACGATAGCCAGGGTCCCGCCTCCCCCGCACCCGGCAGCCGTCACCGCCGCCGCCAACGCCGCGCCGAACACCCATGCGCATCGGTTCGCCATAGTCTGCTCCGTCTCCCAATCCACGTCATTCACTGGTTCACCCCCTCAATTTGACATTGGCCGCAGACCTCCGCAATGTTTAACCGCTGCTGACGGAGACCTACGGGGAGGGTGCGCCGGAGCCACCGCAACCTCTTGCGGCACAGCGAGGGGCGCCCTCCGAACGGACGGCAGTCGGCGGGCCGACTCCGGCGGCGCCCGCACCGGGCCACCCCGCCGGGGGAGCCCCCCAAAATATCGCTTGACAAAATCCGCCAACAGAGACTAATTCTATCCAGTATCGCCGGCACGGTCAACCGTCCTGCGTCCGGCGCACTCACACCGTCAGTGTCTTTTGCATGCGGAGATATGGGCCGCTGTCCAGGCCGGCCCGGGAGCGAGTATGGGCGCAAGACAGGATGGCGATGCGCCAGGCGGATTCATCGGCAAAACTGCCCGACATCGGTTGTCATTCGTATGAGAACCCTAACCAAGGAGGACGTCATGTTCACCCGGAGGTTTGCAGCACTCACCCTCGGCGCCGCGCTGGTGTCATTGGCGGCGGCCCCGGGCGTCATGAGCAAAGACGAGGGGGCATCGGCCGCCCCGGCGGCGGCGCCGGCCGCTGCCGAGGGGAAAACGTGGTATCTCGTGATTTCTCCGCACACCCAGGAGGGTTGTCTCGCGGCGCTCGACAGCGTGGCCGCCGAAGGCGCTGCGGTGCTGCAGCAATTCGACTGGGGGTGCATGGCGGGCGACCACACCGGTTACGCCCGGGTGCAGGCGGCCGGCAAAGCGGAGGCGCTGAAAATGGTGCCGGCTTCACACCGGTCCAAGGCGCGGGCGATTGAGCTGAACAAGTTCACCCTCGACCAAATCCGCGCTTTCCACGAGAGCCACTAGCGGCGGTTGCCGCAAGGGCCTCACCCCCGCGCGCGGCAGGCCCGGCCTGAGCCTGCCGCGCCCGGTGAGGCATAAGCCCGTCCCGGCGGCGCCGCTATCCGAGACTTCCGACCGCGGCCTCCACACCGTCCAGAATCTCGCACGACCGGACCACCTCCCGCATCGCCGTGTGGTCCGGGTAGAGCGGCCGGTCGATGTCGAGGAACGCGACGTGGCGGCGTACGATGTCATGCACGGTCCGGGTGCCGACGCCGAACTTGTAGTCGCGGAAATCGAGCGCCTGGGCCGCCGCCATGAACTCGATCCCCAGCACCCCGTAGGCGTTCTCCAGGATCTGGTCGTTCTTGATCGCGGTGTTCATCCCCATCGAGACGAAATCCTCCTGATCGGCGGCGGCCGGGATCGACTGCACCGACGCCGGCATCGAGAGTATTCGCTGCTCGACAATCAGGCTGTCGGCCGTGTACTGGGAGAGCATCAGCCCGGAGAACATCCCCGCCCCTTTGGTGAGGAAGGGGGGCAGTCCGACCGACAGGGCCGGGTTGTTCAGACGGTTCATCCGGCGCTCCGAGAGGACCGACACCATGGTGATGCAGTATCCGGCCATGTCCATGGGCACCGAAACGGGCGTCCCCTGGAAATTTGCGCCCGAGAGCTGGAGATTCTCCTCCGGCCAGAAAATGGGGTTGTCGCCGACCCCGTTGAGTTCGATCTCGACCTGTGCGCGGGCGTAGGCGAGGGCGTCGTGAGCCGCGCCGATCACCTGCGGCGTCGACCGCATCGAGTAGGCGTCCTGCACCTTGCAGGGAACCCGTCCCTCGGCCAGGTCGCCCCCTTCCACCACTTTGCGAATCGCTTTCGCCGACCGCACGGCGCCCGCGAATCCGCGGATCTCGTGCAGCTTGGGCGTGTACGGCTTCATGTTCGCCCGCAGCGCCTCCAGCGACATCGCGCAGGCGATCTCCGCCTGCTTCAGCCACCGGTTGGCGTCGTGCAGAAACAGCGCCGCCTTGGCCGTCATCACGTTCGACCCGTTGATCGTCGCCAGCCCGTCGCGCGCTTTCAGCCCCGGGATCGGGATCCCCGCCCGCTCCAGCGCCGTCCGCCCCGGAAGCAGTTCGCCGCGGTAGTAGGCTTTCCCTTCTCCCATCATGAGCAGGGCGATCTGCGCCATCGGCGCGAGATCGCCGCACGCCCCGACCGATCCCTTGAGACAGACATAGGGGGTGACTCCCCGGTTGAGCATGGCCACGAGGGTCTGGGTGATTTCCGGCCGGCAGCCCGAGTTGCCGTGGGCGTGGACATTGACCCGCGACGCCATCGCCCCGCGCACCGCCTCCAGCCCCATCGGTTCCCCGATCCCTGCGGCATGGTTGTAAATCAGGTACTTCTGAAAATCCTGCACCTGGTCGTCGGACAGCACAACTTCCGAAAACTCCCCGATTCCCGTGTTGATGCCGTACATGATCTCGCGCGCCTCGATCTTGCGCTCCAGCATTGCCCGGCAGGCCTTGATGCGCTCGAGCGCCTCCGGCGCCAGTTCCACCGCTTCATTGTGCCGGGCGATCCGCACCAGCTTCTCAATGGTCAACCCGGACCCATTCAACACAATCGGCATATCGAAACCTCTGCTTCCCAAACATCATTGATTCGCGGTCTCATCTTCTGCAGGCCGGGACTCCCGCGGTCCCGACACATTCGCTTCCCCGCCGGGCGCTCCAGACCGGCGCCCATGCGGAGGCGAACTGATTGACTCACGCCACGCCCGCCGCTTCGGCGGATCGGCGACTCGATCCTCAATTGTGCGTGAATTGTCCGCTCAGGTGTCGGGGAGACCCGAGGCGGAGGTCGGCTGGTACCGGGTCATGATGGTCGTGACCGGGCGCGGATCGGGAGTCCGCAGCGTGATGTTTGCCGTCTGGTAGCTCATACTCTCGCCGCCAGGGAGTGAATTCCGCCTCTGGCGCCTCCAAGATAGATGCAGAAACGGCATTGTCAACCTGATTCGCATGGTCTATACTGCGGGAGCGACCTCCAGGTGAAAGGGACCGGATGTTCGACAAGTCAGACCTGAATGAATACCTGCGCCGCCAGGTGTTTGTCGCGTTCGATACCGAAACCACCGGTCTCTGGGCCCCGGTCAACCGGGTCGTCGAGATCGGGGCGGTGAGGTTCGAGCTCGAGGTCGAGGGGGGCCGGTCCTTCGAGTCGCTCATCAATCCCGAGCGGACTATGCCGCTCGATGTCATCCGGGTGCACGGGATCACTGATCAGATGGTCGCCGAGGCGCCCCTGGCGGCCGATATCCTCAAGCAATTCAAGGAATTCTGCGGGAGCGACACGGTCCTGATCGCCCACAACGCCCCGTTCGACATCTCCTTTCTCGGCATGGAGTTCAGCCGCGCCGGGATCAGTTACCCGGAGAATATCATTGTCGACACGGTCGACATCCTCCACCGCACGGTCCCGGGCCTTCCCTCCTACTCACTCGAGGCGCTCGCCCGCCGGTTTCGCTTTGCGCAGGTTCAGGAGCACCGGGCGCTGGCCGATGCCCTTCTGGTTGCCGCGTTGTTCCGTCTGGCGGCGCCCGGTCTCGAGGGGATCGGCAAGAAGGAAGACTGGGGAAGAAACCTCGCGGCCTATCGCATGGCTGAGTGGCACGACGACAGCATCCGCCTCCCCGAGGAGTTCGCCGCTCTTGACCGGGCGGTCCGCCTCAATCAGCGGATCACGATCGTTTACGAAGCGCGGCCGAATGCGCCGCAGCGCCGCACGATTCAGCCGCGCCGCATTCACAGGCTGCGCAACGCTTACTACATCGAGGGCTGGTGCGAGAAAGCCAGAGCCGACCGCACGTTCCGCCTCGACCGAATCACCCGGTACACGCTGGAAGAGTGAACAGGGGCGGCCGGCCCGGCATCACTGCCGGCGATGACGGGATCGCCTCGTCAACCTTCCCCCTGTCCTCCGCCCCAATTACCGCCGATTGCCTCCCCCATTTGAACATCTCGGCTTCATCCGCGTACATGATCATTGAGCGGACTTTTTAAACGACAACTACTCGCTGGAGGAGGTCTCACGGTGAATCTCATCGGTCTCGTGATTGCCGTTGCCCTGCTCGCCTTCGTCCACGAAAGCCTCCATGCGGCCACGGCGGCGCTGTTTGGCGAATACGGATCGTTTCGTGTGCACTGGTATGGCTTTGAAGTGATTTACCGGACCGCGGTCGAATTGCGCGCGGGAATTCACTGGGCGCTCATCGCCGGCCTGCCCAACCTCGTGACCGTGCTACTGGGCTACCTGCTGCTGACCGGGCGGAGCGTATTCGCCCGAATCGCGCCGCTGGCCGGGCGTTCCCTCGCCTACTGGGCGACTCTCATTTTTCTGCTGGCCGATCCGCTGAATATTGCGGTCGGGCCCTTCTTGTACGGGGGGGACGCCGGCGGGATCGCCCATGGCCTCGGCCTCAACCAGTACTTTCTCCAGGCACTCGCGTTCGGCGTCTTCCTGTGGAACCGGGAACTGGTCGCCTCCCGCCTCTTGCCGGCGTTCGGGGTCGTCACCAGCCACCCCCTTTTCCGCCCCTGGCTTTCCGGCGGGCCAGCGGCCGGTGAATAGAGCCGGCGGCCGCCGCCTGCGGCCCCGGCCGCAGGGGCGGTCCGGGCCGCGCCGAATTTGATGCATGCGTTCCTTTAACAACCGGCCTATATTGCGGCATGGTTGATCGGTCGCGAGGATTTTTCGACCGCTGGGGGCTTCTCGTCGTCCTCGCTGTCGCCCTCCTGGTGCGCGTGGTCTATCTCTTCCAGTACCACGCCACCGGCGACTGGTCGCAGCTCACGGTCGACGCCAACTACCATCACCACTGGGCGCAGGATATTGCCGCCGGCGATGTCTTCGGCGACACCACCTATTTCCGCGCCCCCTTCTATGTGTTCTGCCTCGCCCTCCTGTATGCGGTCTTGGGCGACTCTCTCTGGATCGGGCGGCTCTTCGGCCTGGCGATCGGCCTGGCCTCGGTCGCTCTCACCAGTCTGCTGGCGCGCCGGCTCTTCGGCGCGAAAGCCGGCTTTTTCGCCGGCCTGGTTCATGCTCTCTGTATGATGGCCGTCTATTTCGAGCCGGAACTGCTGGTCGATCCGCTCTACACCCTTCTCCTGCTGGCGGCGTTGCACGGCTTCGTGACCTGGTATGACTCGCGCGCCGTCCGCGATGCCCTCACGTTCGCCGTCCTCCTCGGCCTCGCCGCCATCACCCGGCCCAACGCCCTCGTGATGGTTCCGGTGGCGGTTCTCGTGCTGGCGGTCCGGTGGCGCCGCATCGCCGCCCCGGTCCCCCACCTCGGGGCGCTCGCCCTCGGTTTGCTCCTCGTCATCGGCCCGATCACGCTCCGGAACTACCTCAAGGCCGATGATCCCGCTCTCATCGCCACCTCGGGCGGCATCAACCTCTACATCGGGAACAACCCCGAGGCCGACGGTGCGGCGGCGGTGCTGCCGCCGCCCATGGGTCCCTACTGGCGGCTCGAACAGACCGAGTATATCGCCGAAAGCGACCTCGGCCGCGACCTCACTCCGGGCGAGGTGTCCGCCTACTGGACCGATCGGGCACTGGCCTGGATGAAAGACAACCCGGGCGCCTTCCTCCGCCTCTACGCGCGGAAATTCTTCCTCTTCTTCAGCAACGCTCCGGTCTCCAATAATCGCGACCTCGAACCGTTCATCAGTCGGATCGCCGTCCTCCGTCTCAACCCGGTCCGCTTCGCGCTCGTCTTCGGTCTGGCCGTGGCCGGCCTCGCCGCCGGCGCGCTTGCGTCGCGGCCGCTGCGCTGGATACTCCTGTTTGTCGCCCTGTCGATCCTCAGCGGCGCGGTCTTCTTCTACGCGACCCGGTTCCGCCTGCCGCTGGAACCGGTGTACTTCGCGCTGGCCGGGTTCGCCCTCGCCCGACTGCCCGACCTCTGGCGCGAGAGCCGTCTCCGCTGCGGCGCCGCTCTCGGAGGCGGCATCCTCGCGGCCCTGGTTTCGTTCGCCCTGCCCGGGCCGCCGGTCACCGGCTACTCCATCCACCCGCTGGTCGAGGCGGGCGGGTATGAGTATCAGAAGGGGAATTATGTCCAGGCCTGGCGGCACTACCAGATGGCGGCGGCTGTCGACTCGGTCTACCCCGGCGTCAACACCAACATCGGGTCCGTGCTCCTGGCCCTCGAGCAGGCGGACTCCGCCGAGGTGTACTTCCAGCGGGAGGTGCGTTTCAACCCGTGGTACGCTCCCGGCTGGACGAGCCTGGCGCACGTGGCCATGGCGCGCGGCGATCTCCGCGGCGCGATCGGTATGGCCCGGCAGGCGCTCGCCCGCGCCCCCTATGCCGCCGGTCCCAACCTCGTTCTGGTGCGCGCCCTCGCCGCCGACACGGCCGTGTCCGATGACTCGCTGGCGGGGGAAATCGCCCGCGCCGCGCAGCGCGCCCGGGACGACATCTACCTGCTGCAGATGGGGGCGGAGCTGCTTTTGAACCGGGGCGCACTCGCGCCCGCCAGCCGTTTCGCCCGCCGCGCGCTCGAGGCGGAGGGCCCCCCGATCGAAATGGACCACGAGGCGTTTCGCCACGACTTCCGCAACAGCCGCGACAAACTCAACAGCCAGCGCGCCGCGGCCGCTGTTCAACTGGCCTACATCGCCGGCAACGGCAACGACATCGAGTCGGCCATCGCCTTTGCCCGCAGGGCCGTCGAGCTGGCGCCGCACCAGGCCGAGGGATACTTGAATCTGTATTCGGGTCTGACGGCCGCCGGACGGACGGCCGAAGCCGGGGCGCTGCTGAAAGAGATGGCGGAACGGTTTCCCGACAACCGCTTTGTCCGCGAGATGCTCAGGCGCCGCTGAGCCCCCCACAGCACTGCCTCCGATGGGCAAAAAAAGAAGGGCGGATATGAATCCGCCCCTACGGTAGAGAATGCCCATTTCGCTCCGCGCCCGGCGCCTTGCGGCTCCGGGGCACTTCCCGCGCGGCCCGACCAGCGGGCCCTGGTCATTCTCCATAAGAAGTATCGGCGCCCCGGGGCGCCGACTTGAGCGGAAAACTCGATCTTTTTCTCCCCGTGCACAAAAAAAGACCGGGCCCGGATTTGTCGCCGGGCCCGGTCGCGGGATTTGGTGGAG